>NZ_JALRNG020000003.1:0-185985 GCF_030272875.2 Pseudomonas sp. BJa5 | reverse complement strand
TCGCCGATGGTAGTGTGGGGTTTCCCCATGTGAGAGTAGGTCATCGTCAAGATTAAATTCCGAAACCCCTATCTGCGTACGCAGGTAGGGGTTTTGTCTTTCTGGCTGCCCATTCCTGCAGTCAATGGGCCCCCCCTGTGGGAGCGGGCTTGCCCCGCGATCCGATGTATCCTGCAGACCGCGATCGCGGGGCAAGTCGGATCGCCGCACCGCCGCTCCTACAGCCACCCCATCGCGGCGCCAGGGTTACGGTCGCTGTGCGACCGATCGCAGCCTCGTGCCTCGGTAGCGGCTACGGAACGATCCAGATTCAAATTGCCTGATGTAGCTAACTATGTAATGCCATTCCTTTGGCAATCCCTTTCAAGCTCGAATCTCCATACCCTTCCCGAGATTTCGAAGCATGACTATAGGCTCCACTTACAATCATCCCGCCAATGTTTCGGCCAGCCTGTCAGTACAGCCAGGTAGCTGGGCTGCCCGCTTCCCTAATCCTCCAGATTTGTGCTTTGACTACCGAAAATTGCTTGAACAATCGGGAGGTATCGCGCAAGCCACCCGTAGCGATCACCGGATCTGCATTGTTGGCGCTGGCGTCACCGGTCTGACGGCAGCTCGCGAGCTGCTGCGGTGTGGGTTCACTCAAATCACCCTCATAGAACAATCTCAACGCATTGGTGGTCGGCATTTCACTGTAGTGAACAATCCTCACAGTGCACCGTCGACACCATTCGAAATGGGGGCGATGCGTATGCCGTTCTTCAATCGAACGGGTGAGGCACCCAAGGATGGTCGCTCTCTGATGGCCTATTACGCCAATCTGTTTGAGTTGCGAGTCTCCGACTTCCCCAATCCTGGAACACCTTGGGTGGACTCAACCGGGATTTATTTGCAGGACGGGGATTTGGAAGGGAAGGGCGAGCCTATATTGCTGGTATGGAACAACCCTGATGGTACGACACCTCCACCGACTGCGGCGTTGCAGCAGGTGTATGACAAGTGGCATCGATTTGCAGCTCGGCTCACCGAGCGGGTCGCTCAGGTTTATGGCTCTGAGATCTGGGAGGCCCAATGGGCCGCCATTGTGGCGCGCTATCAAGCACTATCGTTTCGTGACCTGGTAAATCTCCCTGCAATCGATGACTGGAATGAAAGCAGACCTGGTGATTTCGGTGGGTTAGGAATGAGCCCAGAAGAATCAGCCATCTTCTATGCCATCGGTATCGGTGATGGCAGTTGGGGCGCCTTCTATGATGTTTGCTGTCTGTATCCGTTACGCACCGCAATCTTTGGATTCAGTAGTCACTTACAGCTTGTTCATGGGCGAGTCGATCAGCATGGAAAACCACTGCAGGCCCCTTACCTGAAGGCCGACGCTGTGTATGACAGCAAAGGTTTAAGGTTTGCTGTACCAACCTACTTAGGCTTGGCCGCCTTGGATGAGTGTCTGCTTTTCATGGAGATCGAGGGCGTAGGTACGTCGCTCTATAACCATTGTCTGGCACGGTCGGACGGACTGCTTACCGACTCTTCTGTTTGCGGACTTAGCAAGCAGCCCAATGGGAAGGTTCGTGTCCAGTATCGGTGGAATGTCAGCCGTTCAGGCTCAACGACCACAATGAGTGAAGATTTTGACTCTGTGATCGTCACGCTACCCTCATGGTTAATCGAAACCAATATCCGCGTGGAAAATTTCACCCCAGCAATGTTGCCTAACAGCATCATCAATGCATACAAGACGGCGCACTGGGAAACCAGCTGCAAGGTCTATGCACCGTTGAAGAAAAACTTTCTACGTAAAAATTTCCATATACCGCAAATTCTTGTTACTGATACTTTTGTTCATGATGTGTATGCCTATGGCTATAACGATAACTATGCCTATGACTGCATCTTGCTGAGTTACACTTGGGAGGAT
Organism: Pseudomonas sp. BJa5; assembly: GCF_030272875.2. Classification (NCBI taxonomy): domain Bacteria; kingdom Pseudomonadati; phylum Pseudomonadota; class Gammaproteobacteria; order Pseudomonadales; family Pseudomonadaceae; genus Pseudomonas; species Pseudomonas sp. BJa5. The sequence continues at coordinate 184,067 of NZ_JALRNG020000003.1, read as the reverse complement.
GACGCAACCAAGCTTGCCTCCTTCGATGACAGCGATCTCGTCACAAGGTGCATTCAGGAGTTAGATCGGATCCTACTGCGATGCACTAACGTACAGCAGCCAATTTCTCCTTACATAGATACCTATAACGCCAGGGTTCAGCGCTGGGTAACAGACAGGAATTCTTTGGGATGTGCCAAGCTTTACCGCGCGGGGACCTACTACGATGCTGTCGGCTTGATGAAGTACAACCGTGATCTAAGTGATCTCTCCGGCCTATATCTGGTAGGCGAGTCATTTTCCGTTGATGCAGGTTGGACAGAGCCTTGTTTCAGAACCGCCGTTGATGCAGTGATCAACATTTGTAGGAAGACAGGTGCGGTATTCAACGGAGGCTTCTCCATGGATGACTACCCGCATTACCAAGTAAACATTTGAAGTCGCTATGAACAGGGCGGTCTGTAAGACTGCCCTTTCCCAAGCCTAAGACCCCTCCTGTACCAGCTTCAGATCTGCCCGACTGTTCCATCCATTAGCGTGTCCGCTTAACTGGCGTCTTTCCCATAACGATAAGAAGGCCGCCGCCCATGTCTGCTAGCACCGTCCCCGTTAGCCCAACCCGCGTTGCCGTCATACAGTTTGCCCCGCACGTCGGGGTCGAGCATCGCGATAGTAATTTGTGCCAAAGCCTGCTCCTCGCCGAACAAGCGGTCGGTGAAGGGGCCAACTTGATCGTCCTGCCAGAACTGGCCAACACCGGTTACACCTTTAGCACACGCGCAGAAGCCTATGCCCATGCCGAAACGCTGGAGGATGGTCCAAGTGTGAACGCCTGGGCAGCCTTCGCCCGCGATCACCAGGTTTACCTGGTGGCAGGCTTTGCCGAGCGCGACGGATTGAAACTGTACGACAGTGCCGTGCTGCTTGGTCCCCAGGGTTTGCTCGGCCACTACCGCAAGGCCCACCTGTGGAATCAGGAGAAACTCTGGTTCACCCCGGGTGATCTGGGGTTTCCGGTGTTCGAGACGCCTATCGGTCGCATTGGCCTGCTGATCTGCTGGGACATCTGGTTTCCTGAAGTGCCGCGACTGCTGGCCCTGCAAGGCGCCGATATCATTTGCAGCCTGAACAACTGGGTCTGGACGCCACCGCCGTTGTTCGATGGCAGCGGTAAATGCATGGCGTCCTACCTGACGATGACCGCTGCCCATGTCAACAACGTTCATATTGCGGCCGCCAACCGAATAGGTAATGAGCGCGGTGGGCGGTTCCTTGGATGTTCGCTGATCGCCGGCGTCCACGGCTGGCCAATTGGCGAAGTGGCAAGTGCCGAATGCGAGTGCATCCTCTACGCCGATCTTGATCTGTGCAGTGCCCGTAGTGCGCCGATCTGGAACAACCTCAATGACCTGGTTCGAGACCGACGCACCGATCTCTATGGCACGGCACTCGGCTATCACCTGCATCCAGCGATGCCACGTTGAGGAAGCCGGGATGGACAAATCGATCACGTTATCTCGAAGCTACTTTGTTCCCTTGCTGCTGATGTGCCTGGTGTTATCCGCACTTATCGCTGTGGGTATTGAAATCATCAGCGGTCGTGCCGGCAGCTGGTTGGAACTGTGGCCCGACTACTCGCACATGGTCGGCAATCTCGATGAGCCGCTGGCTCGCCTGCGCTGGATTGTGGGTGATATCAGTGAAGTCGCGTTTTACAAGCATGAGCTGCCAGCGCTTGGCTTGCTGGCGGGTGCGGCACTGGCTCACTGGGCCAACCGCCACGGCAAGCGCTGGCAGGGATTCGCCATCTGCTATGGAACGGGCTTGTGGCCTTGGCTGGTCAGCAGTTCATTGCTTGGATTGGCGCTGAGTCATGTTCTGTGGGGCTGGACCTTGAGCAGTGGTACCTGGCAACCCACCTTCGTAGCATTCGTCTCGCTGCCAGCGGCGATGGTGCTGTTGTTCGGCGCCGGCTGGAAAGTCGCTCTGAACGGTGCGCTGCTGGGCGCTTTGCTGGTGACCCCGGCAAGCCTGCTTCTGGTTAACTTCCTGTGTTATCCGCTGCAGTTGCCGGTGGTGATTGGCAACGTCGGTGGCATGGCAATCGCCAGTTTTCTGGCCTTCCTTCTATGTCGCCGGATGCCATGGCTTGTACGTTCAACCCCTCAGGTCGATGCACGGCCGTCGGTTGCGGTGCCATCAGCCAAGCCCGATTATGGTGTGGTTTGGATACTTCGTCGGGTATTGGCGGATTTCACAGAAGCGCCATTTTTTGGCAACGAACTGGCGAGTCTTGGCCTGTTGCTGGGCGTAATGCTGGCGTATTTCATTTCACCGGGTGGTCCCGCCTACGGATCGCAGCTGGTCCTGGAGATCATCGCAGGGCAGGCATTGGCTTCGTTCATCGGCGTGTTGTTGTGGCGCCCTCAATGGCGGCGACTGGGCTGGTACCCCACCTACATTCCAATCGTTTCCGTTGTGCCCGCTGCTGTCCTGACTCTGGGCGGCAGTTGGCAGGTCATCGTGCTCAGCGCTGCGCTGGGTGCATTGACGGCGCCGCCCCTGGCCCACGCTATCAGCCGTCGTCTTCCCGATTATGTGCACGGCTACATCGCAAACGTGCTGTCTATGGCGATTTGCACCCTGGCCATCCTCCCTTTTGTTCGCCTGGTTACAGGGGTGATGCCATGAACGATGCGTTGAAGCGTCCCCGTATCGCGTTCGGTGCATTGGGTGGCACCGTCAGCATGCAAGCCAAGGCATCGGGGCAGGGGGTGATGCCCAGTATGAAGGGTGACGCACTTTTGGAGGGATTGGCACTTGGGGAGCTGGCCCAGGTTACTGCTGAAACCTTGCAAATGCTGCCAAGTGCGTCATTGACCTTCATCCAGCTGATCGAAGTGCTGCAGTGGGCCAGGCTCCAGGTTGAACAGGGTGCTCAAGGTGTCGTATTGAGCCAGGGTACCGACACACTGGAAGAGGTGGCCTACTTTCTCGACCTGCTCTGGCCGTACGAGGTGCCGCTGGTGCTCACTGGGGCCATGCGCTCACCCGGTCAACCCGGTGCGGATGGACCGGCCAATCTGCAGGCCGCAATCCAGGTGGCACTGGCTGCTGAAAGTCGGGGGCGGGGCGTGTTGGTGGTGATCAATGATCAGGTGCATGCCGCCGAACATGTGCGCAAGGTCGACAGCCTGGCAATGGATGCTTTCACGTCCTCGTATTTCGGCCCTGAGGGCCTTCTGGTAGAAGGGCATGTGCGCTATCTGAAGTTGCCAAAGTCACGCAGCCCACTACCGGTACCACAACGGCTTGATCATCGTGTGGCCCTGCTCGAGGCCAGCCTGGCAGCGGATATTCAGTTACTGGATGAAGTGACCGGCCTGGGGTATGAGGGCCTGGTGATTGCAGGATTTGGTGCCGGGCACGTTTCCCGGGAATGGGCGCGTTGTGTCGGCCAGATCGCCAGTTGGATGCCGGTCATCGTTGCCTCTCGCACCGGGGCCGGATCTACAGCAACGTGTTCCTATGGTTTCAACGGGGGCGAGATGGATTTGCAGCGCAAGGGCGCATTGATGGCGGGGTTTCTGTGTCCACGCAAATGCAGGCTGCTGCTGTGGGTGCTGCTCGGCTGTGGCATGGAAGGAATCTTGGGGCAGCGCTTGGCTGCTCAGAATGCACAGGGATGAACCCCGCGGGAGCCTTGCCCAGGCTCCCGCGCCGGCTCTTAAACGAACGCCTGAGGCGCTATGCCACGTGGCAGGCGGCAGCGCTCTGGCTGAGCGCTCAGGCGCATGCGCCAGTTAGCCTTGAAGCAGAACGCAGCGGCTTTTGCCTGGCTGGCCTGGCGCTGTTTGCGCAGCTCTGCCAGCGACGGGGTGGCTTTCTTGACGGGGGCGGCTTCGGCCTTGACCAGCGAGCGCTGGCACGACTTGCAATCGACCTGGTCGGCCTGGGACGTGCTGCTGAGGTTGTTGCCCGTGCGACCGCAAGCGACCGCGTCGCTGCTCGTTGAGTAGTGCATTACCAAAACTGTACATCTCCACACATATGAACAAAGCGCGGGTATTTTCGCATAGGTTGGCGGTGGCTGTGTTACCCGTGCCAATACATGTGTTCAGCGGCGCAGTGTCGCGCAGTGGTCCTGCTCGGGTTGGGCGGCGGTGTACCAGACAAAATCAGCACTTTCCCGGGACACGGTTTTCCCCACTTCGGCCAGGATCAGTACCAGGCTGCCTTGCGGCGCACCCAGGTCGGCCAGGTGCAGGGGAACGCCCAGGTCCTTGCGCACATGGAACGCTCCGGCCAGCAGTAACGCTGGCGTCGGCGCGGAAAGCAGACGTTCGGCCATGCGTCGATCCCGTTGCTGCTGTACCGCCAGCATCGCCGGCATCTGTGTTTCGGGCAACAAACCGCAATGGGACTGGCGAATATCATCCAGCAGTGTGCTTTGCACCTGGCCGGTGGTGGACGCCTTGCCTTCGAGCACTGGGCGCTGCTTGTAGATCTGCATGATCTGCGCGCGGTCCAGGTTGGCGGCCAGCAACGGATAGGGTTGGCGCACCGCATAGCTGACCAGGGCGCCATACAGGCTCCAGTCCCAGTTGGCCTGCCAGGCGAGGGCCTTGAACAGGTCGTCCGGAGTCTGGCCTGCGCGGGAGGCCGCCTGCGCGGCATCGACCCCGGATTGTTGGTCCGGGTTGAGCATTTCCATCAGCAGGCTACCTTGCGGACGTTGCGCTGCCAGTTGGCGCATCAGCCACAGTTGCACGGCATGGTGGTCCGGGTTGTCGTGCTGCTCGCCCACCAGTACCCGCGGCGCGGCGGCCAGGCGTTCTACCAGTTGCTGCGGGGTGAGGGTACGCCCGGTGGCGAGTTCGCGGATGACCCCAAGATCGACATGGTCGCGACCTTGCGGAGCAATCGCTGCCGGTGGCGGTTGCACCGAAGGGGCCTGGCAGGCCGCCAGCAGGCTGAGCAGACAAAGCAGCAGAAGACGCATCGGTTGTCCTTGGTCATCAGTTGCCCCTCGGGGAGGGGAGAACGAAAGGCAGGTATCAGCGCGCAATAATCAAGGGATGGCCGCGCTCCGGGTGCTGCTGGATAAGCACTTGCAACCCGTAGACCGCAGCCAGGGCTTCGGCGGTGAGCACTTCGGCCGGTGGGCCGAAGGCGTGGGGAAGGCCTTCTTGCAGCAACAGCAACCGGTCGCAGTAACGTGCGGCCAGGTTGAGGTCATGCAGGATCACCAGCACCGCCGCGCCGCGTTCGGCGAAATCGCGCACCGCTTGCAGGATGGTGTGCTGGTGCAAGGGGTCGAGCATCGAGGTCGGTTCGTCGAGCAGCAGGACCTGCCCCTCGGCACCGGGCCAGAGCTGGGCCAGCACCCGCGCCAGGTGCACGCGTTGCCGCTCACCGCCGGACAGGGCCAGGTAGCTGCGTCCGGCCAGGTGCAGGGCATCGGCGGCGCTGAGGGCCTCGCCGACGATCTCGGCGTCGCGCACGCGGCCGGTGGCATGGGGCAGGCGGCCCATGCCGACCACCTCATTGACCGAAAACCCGAAGTTCAGGCTGGAGCTTTGCGGCAACACTGCCAGGCGCCTGGCCCGCTCCTGGCCTGGCCAGTCGGCGAGTGGGCGATCATCCAGGCTGACGCTACCTTCGCAGCTCGGCAACTCGGCGCACAAGGTCGCGAGCAGGGTGCTCTTGCCGGCGCCGTTGGGTCCCAGCACGCCGAGCACTTCCCCGGGGTTCAGTTGGAGGTCGATGTTTGCCAGCACGGTGCGGTGACCGCGCCGTACCCACAGATTGTTTGCCCGTAGCATCAGGAGCGTCCCCGCACCAGCAAGAAGAGGAAGAAGGGCGCGCCGATCAGTGCCGTGACAATCCCGATCGGCAGTTCGGCCGGGGCCAGCAGCAGGCGGGCGATCAGGTCGGCCAACAGCAACAGGCCCGCGCCCGCCAGCAGCGAAGCCGGCAGCAACACCCGGTGATCCGGGCCGACCAGCAAGCGCATCAGGTGCGGCACCACCAGGCCGATGAAGCCGATCAGACCGGCAGCCGCGACGGCCGCACCGACTCCCAGGGCCGTGCACAGCACCAGCTCCAGCTTGATCCGCTCGACATCGAACCCCAGGTGCCGGGCCTCCGACTCCCCCAGCAGCATCGCGTTGAGCGCCGAGGCACGGCGCGGCAACCACAGGGCGACCCCGACCACTACGATCAACAACGGCCACAGGCGCTGGTAACTGGCGCCATTGAGGCTGCCCAGGTTCCAGAAGGTAAGGCTGCGCAAGGTTGCATCATCGGCCAGGTAGGTGAACAGGCCGACGCCGGCACCGGACATGGCCGTCAACGCCACCCCGGCCAGGAGCATGGTGGCGACATTGGTCTGCCCGTTGCTGCGACCGAAGCGATAGACCACGGCGGTGACCAGCAGGCCGCCAACGAAGGCGCACAGCGACAGCACATAGGGCTCGATGGCTGGGGGTAAACCGCCCAGCATGCTGCCGCCGACGATGGCGATGGCGGCACCCAGCGCCGCACCGCCCGACACACCGACCAGGCCGGGATCAGCTAGCGGGTTGCGGAACAACCCCTGCATGGCCACGCCGGACAAGGCCAGGACGGCGCCTACGGCGATGCCGAGCAAGGTTCGTGGCAGGCGAATCTGGCTCAGGATCAGTTCCGCCTGTTGCGTGGCATCACCGTCCACCGACAGGCCGAGCATGCGCAGCCCGGCCAGCAGGGTTTCACTCAGGGGCAGGCTGACCGGCCCCAGGGCCAGGGACAGCCAGATCACCACCAGCAGCAACAGTGTCAGGGTGAACAGCATCGGACGCGGCTGGACAATCGTCGTCATTGCCCGGCCCCGGCGCTCAACGCCTTGCTGTCCGGGTAGAAGGCCGTGGTGAGCGCGGCCAGCGCATCAGGCAGGCGTGGCCCCAGGCCGCCTACCAGCAGGGTCGGGTCGATGACCACTACGCGACCGTCGCGACCGGCCGGGGTCTGGGCAATGACCGGGTTCTGCTCCAGCAGCGTCGCCCGTGCGGCATCACCTTGCAGGCGGCTACTGGCGAAAATGATCACCTGTGGATTCAGGGCCAACAGCGACTCATTGGAGACCGGCTTGTAGCCATTGTGCCCACCCAGGCTCTGGCCGCCAGCTTGTTGGATCATCCAGGCGGCCAGAGTGTCCTTGCCAGCCACCTGCAGGTTGCCGCCGGAATGGCTGAGCAACATCATTACTCGCGGCGCCGGCTGTTGCTGTTGTGCTTGCTTGACCCGCCTGGCCTGGTCTTGCAGGCGCTGCTCGTAGCCGACGATCAAGGCCTTGGCTTCAGCCTGCTTGCCGAGCAATTCGCCAAGTTCCGTCAGGTTGTGCTGTAGCGTCGGCATATCGGCCTTGGCCGGCAGCACCTGCACCCGTACGCCGGCAGCCTTGAGTTGCTCCAGCACCGGCGGTGGTCCCATTTCGTTGCTGCCGACCAGGAGGTCCGGTTTCAGGGCCAGAATGCCTTCGGCGGCCAGCTGACGCTGATAACCGATGCCGGGCAATTTTTGCAGCGAACGCGGGTACTGGCTGGTGCTGTCGACACCCACCAGCTTGCTTTCACCACCCAGGGCAACCACCCATTCACTGAGCGAGCCGCCGGCACTGACCCAGCGCTGGGGCAGGACCTCGGCGGCGTTGGCCACCTGGCCCAGGAGCATGCCGGCACAGGCCAGCAGGGCTTTCATTCGCATCAATTGCCTCCTTGAACGGCCAGGGCACGCCAGTCTTCCCGCTCCGGCACGCACCGTGAGCGGGGGAGGCGTTTCATGCAGCGTCGTTTGTTTATATCAACTCACATAGTAATAATTATCATTTGTGGGTCAAGTCGGCATCTCTTCAAGTCCGCTGCCCAGCAGGGGCAGGTATCGACATGACGCCTTATTGCAGCGGGGGATTCAGCCGCCCATCCAGTGCGAACGGCTCCTGCAGCACCAAATCATAGAGACCCGAAGCCAGCTTCGGGTTCATCAACAGATTCCAGCTATGGGGTGACACACAGGAAGGGATCAGCACGAAAGGGTGCTGTTCCAGCAGACGGGCACCAAAGGCCTGCTGGCTGCGACTGGGCGTGCCCGGCCTCAGCCAGTTCAGGTTGGGTACATCCTTGCGTTCGACCTTGTGCACCTTGGCGGTATCCAGCACCCGTGCCGCCGTCAGCGTGTGGGCAACGCAATCGAGTGCCTGGAAGCCCTTATGCACGGCCACTTCAAGAATCGCCGTGGCCGAATCAAGGCTGGCATAGACCACCTGGAAGCCCTTGGGATTCCAGCGCCCGCCACAGGTCTCGGCGCCAATGCCGCTATTCCACGAAGCGGCGTGCCTGGCATGATCCAGACGCCAGAAATGAAGCTCATGGGCCAAAGGGTCCGTCACCATCAGTAGACCCCGTAGTCCAGCCGATTCAGGAAGTCGCTGACCAGCTCGTAGCCGACCGGGTTGGACAGCAGGTCGATGGGCGCCTCGCCATCCAGCCCGAGGGCCGGCCGGGTCATCCACTCTTCGGCAAGCGCCCGGGTGCCGAACACCTCCTGCGCTTTCTCCAGCACCTCGGCGTAATACAGCGCCCTGGCACTTTGCTCAGGGCTCAGGGCTTCATCCTTGTTCTTCATCCGGCGGGCGAGGGTGCGCTCCGACAGGCCGACGATCTTCGCCAGCACGTTGTGCCGCTTGAAGGTTTCAACGGATTCGACCAACTGGACGACGGAGCTGAGCGGGAACCCGCTCTGGGTGGCCTTGAATACTTCCATGCGGTCGTCGGTGTCGGTGTCGGGCAGCAGCAGGTCGATGATCGGCAGGCCGGTGCCGGTCGATGCTGACACACGGGCAGTGCCGTAGCCTTTTTGTGCGGGGGCTTCGTTCAGTTGAAGGGCTGCTGCGCCAGTGCCCGTCCGGATCACTGATCCGGCATCGGCAGGTTTTGCTTTTCCAGGCTTTTTGGGCGGTTTCCTGGCTTCCGTGTTTTCCGCGGTAGCAGACATGATCGACGCTCCACTCTGGACAGATGGCAATAAGTGTACTGCCAGTTGGCAGATTTGGTGAGCGAAAGCTGGGTTACTGTGTGGCCAAATGTGTGCTTGAGCTGCCCGCCTAAGCCCCATAAAAAAAGGCCGCCTTTCGGCAGCCTTTTCCAGAACTCGAGCGAGGAATCAATCCCAGCTCAACGCCCCGCCAGTCTGATACTCGATAACACGGGTCTCGAAGAAGTTCTTCTCTTTCTTCAAGTCCATGATCTCGCTCATCCATGGGAACGGGTTGGTAGTCCCCGGGTACTCTTCCTTCAGGCCGATCTGCGACAGGCGACGGTTGGCGATGAACTTGAGGTAGTCCTCCATCATCGCTGCGTTCATGCCCAGTACGCCGCGTGGCATGGTGTCGCGCGCGTATTCGATCTCCAGCTGAGTCCCTTGCAGGATCATCTGGGTGGCCTCTTCCTTCATTTCGGCATCCCACAGGTGCGGGTTTTCGATCTTGATCTGGTTGATCACGTCGATACCGAAGTTCAGGTGCATGGACTCGTCACGCAGGATGTACTGGAACTGCTCGGCAACGCCGGTCATCTTGTTGCGGCGACCCATGGACAGGATCTGGGTGAAGCCGCAGTAGAAGAAGATGCCTTCCAGAACGCAGTAGTAGGCGATCAGGTTGCGCAGCAGTTCCTTGTCGGTCTCGACGGTGCCGGTGTTGAACTCCGGGTCGGAGATCGCGCGGGTGTAGCGCAGGCCCCAGGCGGCTTTCTTCGCCACCGACGGGATCTCGTGGTACATGTTGAAGATCTCGCCTTCATCCATGCCCAGCGATTCGATGCAGTACTGGTAGGCGTGGGTGTGGATCGCCTCTTCGAACGCCTGGCGCAGGATGTACTGGCGGCACTCGGGGTTGGTGATCAGGCGGTACACGGCCAGGGCCAGGTTGTTGGCAACCAGGGAGTCGGCGGTGGAGAAGAAGCCCAGGTTGCGCATGACGATGCGACGCTCGTCGTCGGTCAGGCCTTCCGGGCTCTTCCACAGGGCGATGTCCGCGGTCATGTTGACCTCTTGCGGCATCCAGTGGTTGGCGCAGCCGTCCAGGTACTTCTGCCAGGCCCAGTCGTACTTGAAAGGCACCAGCTGGTTGAGGTCGGCGCGGCAGTTGATCATGCGCTTTTCATCGACCGCGACGCGGGCGGAGGAACCTTCCAGTTCCGCCAGGCCTTCGGCGATGTCGAGGTCGTCCAGGGCCGCCTTGGCGCGCTTCACTGCGTCGGAGTCGGCAGCGGTCACGGCACGGGCTTCCAGGGCGGCTACGCCACCGGCGTTGTCGAGCTTGTCGATGCCTGCGGCGGCAGCTTGGGTAGCGGTGGTGGCTTTGGCGGCTTCTTCGCCGTCGTCCTTGTCGAATTCGTCCCAGCTCAGCATGGTGGGTCTCCTGCTTGAGGGCCATGTATCAGTATGGCCGGTGGATCTTGGTTGCGGTGCTCGCGTCGGGTACAGCAGTGCACGCAAATCTTGGAGCGCATCCGGAGGTGGTTCCTCGCGGCGCTTTTTGTCTGGCGCTGTGGAGGAGGGGCTGGCGACGCTATCGCGGGGCAAGCCCGCTCCTACAGGGAGCGTGAGGCGCCGCGGGGGCGGCGCCTTTTAGCGACTTACTGGCAGGCTTCGCAATCCGGCTCGTCGATGGCGCATGCCTTCGGTACCGGAGCCGGGCCTGCGGCCTGGACCGGTGCGCTGTCACCACCGCTGGACACGGCGTTGAGCTTGCCGGTGTTGATGGTCGACTTCTCGGTGCTGGTCGCGGCCAGGGCACGGAGGTAGTAGGTGGTCTTCAGACCACGGTACCAGGCCATGCGGTAGGTGACGTCCAGTTTCTTGCCCGACGCGCCGGCGATGTACAGGTTCAGCGACTGGGCCTGGTCGATCCACTTCTGACGGCGGCTGGCGGCGTCGACGATCCACTTGGTTTCCACTTCGAACGCGGTCGCGTAGAGGTCTTTGAGCTCTTGCGGGATGCGCTCGATCTGCTGCACCGAACCGTCGTAGTACTTCAGGTCGTTGATCATGACCGGGTCCCACAGGCCACGGGCCTTGAGGTCGCGGACCAGGTACGGGTTGATCACGGTGAATTCGCCCGACAGGTTCGATTTCACGTACAGGTTCTGGTAGGTCGGCTCGATGGACTGCGAGACGCCGGTGATGTTGGCGATGGTCGCGGTCGGCGCGATGGCCATGATGTTCGAGTTACGAATACCTTTCTGCACGCGGGCACGGACCGGCGCCCAGTCCAGGGACTCGGTCAGGTCGACGTCGATGTACTTCTGGCCACGGGCCTCGATCAGGATCTGTTGCGAATCCAGCGGCAGGATGCCCTTGGACCACAGCGAACCCTGGAAGGTCTCGTAGGCGCCACGCTCGTCGGCCAGGTCACAGGAAGCCTGGATGGCGAAGTAGCTGACCGCTTCCATCGACTTGTCGGCGAACTCGACGGCAGCGTCGGAGCCGTAAGGAATGTGCTGCAGGTACAGCGCATCCTGGAAGCCCATGATACCCAGGCCCACCGGACGGTGCTTGAAGTTCGAGTTACGCGCTTGCGGCACCGAGTAGTAGTTGATGTCGATCACGTTGTCGAGCATGCGCACGGCGGTGTTCACGGTGCGTTGCAGCTTGGCGGTGTCCAGCTTGCCATCGACGATGTGGTTCGGCAGGTTGATCGAGCCCAGGTTGCAGACCGCGATCTCGTCCTTGTTGGTGTTCAGGGTGATCTCGGTGCACAGGTTCGAGCTGTGGACCACGCCCACGTGCTGCTGCGGGCTGCGCAGGTTGCACGGATCCTTGAAGGTCAGCCATGGGTGACCGGTCTCGAACAGCATCGAGAGCATCTTGCGCCACAGGTCCTTGGCCTGGATGGTCTTGAACACCTTGATCTTGTTGTACTCGGTCAGGGCTTCGTAGTACTCGTAGCGCTCTTCGAAGGCCTTGCCGGTCAGGTCGTGCAGGTCCGGCACTTCCGATGGCGAGAACAGGGTCCACTTGCCGTCATCGAAGACGCGCTTCATGAACAGGTCAGGGATCCAGTTGGCGGTGTTCATGTCGTGGGTACGACGACGGTCATCACCGGTGTTCTTGCGCAGCTCGATGAATTCTTCGATGTCCAGGTGCCAGGTTTCCAGGTAGGCACAGACAGCGCCCTTGCGCTTGCCACCCTGGTTGACGGCGACGGCGGTGTCGTTGACCACTTTCAGGAAAGGTACGACGCCCTGGGATTTACCGTTGGTGCCCTTGATGTAGGAGCCCAGTGCACGCACAGGAGTCCAGTCGTTGCCCAGGCCACCGGCGAATTTCGACAGCATGGCGTTGTCGTGGATCGCGTGGTAGATGCCCGACAGGTCGTCCGGCACGGTGGTCAGGTAGCAGCTCGACAGCTGTGGACGCAGGGTACCGGCGTTGAACAGGGTCGGGGTCGAGGCCATGTAGTCGAAGGACGACAACAGGTTGTAGAACTCGATCGCACGGGCTTCCTTGTCTTTCTCTTCCAGTGCCAGGCCCATGGCCACGCGCATGAAGAATACCTGTGGCAGCTCGAAGCGCACGCCATCCTTGTGGATGAAGTAGCGGTCGTATAGGGTCTGCAGGCCCAGGTAGGTGAACTGCTGGTCACGCTCGTGGTCGATCGCCTTGCCCAGTTTTTCCAGGTCGAAGTCGGCCAGGGCAGGGTTGAGCAGTTCGAACTCGATGCCCTTGGCGACATAGGCCGGCAGGGCCTTGGCGTACAGGTCGGCCATCTCGTGGTGGGTGGCGCTGTCGGCCACGCCCAGGAAGCCCAGGCCTTCGGCGCGCAGGGTGTCCATCAGCAGGCGGGCGGTGACGAACGAGTAGTTCGGCTCGCGCTCGACCAGGGTACGGGCGGTCATCACCAGGGCAGTGTTGACGTCCTTGATGGCCACGCCGTCGTAGAGGTTCTTCAGGGTTTCGCGCTGGATCAGGTCGCCATCGACTTCGGCCAGGCCTTCGCAGGCTTCGCTGATGATGGTGTTCAGGCGGTTCATGTCCAGCGGCGCGAGGCTGCCGTCGGCCAGGCTGATACGGATGGTCGGGTGCGGCTGCACGGCGGCGTCGCTGCTGCCGCGGGTGGCACGTTCCTTGGCGCGCTGGTCGCGGTAGATCACGTAGTCACGGGCGACTTTCTGCTCGCCGGCGCGCATCAGGGCCAGTTCGACCTGGTCCTGGATCTCTTCGATATGGATGGTGCCGCCCGATGGCATGCGACGCTTGAAGGTGGCGGTGACCTGTTCGGTCAGGCGGGCAACGGTGTCGTGGATGCGCGACGAGGCGGCAGCGGTGCCGCCTTCAACTGCGAGGAACGCCTTGGTGATGGCCACGGTGATCTTGTCGTCGGTGTAGGCGACGACAGTGCCATTGCGCTTGATCACACGCAGTTGGCCTGGGGCGGTGGCAGCCAGATCCAGGTTCGAATCGGCGGCCTGCGGCGCCTTGGCCTGCGGGTTCTCGCGAGTTGTGTCGGTTTGCATGGGTGTCTCCACGTTCTCTAAGTTTGTTTAGGCGCTTTTTAGGCGCCAGCCGTTCCGTCCGAAAGCTCAACAACCGACCCTGGCGGCACACGGGAACCACAGGGCTCCGGCATGCCGCACAGGTCGGGCATACTCACTTCGGGACAGATCAGGAAAAAGGGGCAATCGTTTGCCGCTCCCTGGCCGAAGTCAAAGGTCTTGAATCCACGACTCAAAACTGTTGCTGTCGGGCGTGCCTGTGACTTGCAACACCCGTACCCGAAACAACGCCCTCCAGGGGATTGTTTCGATCGCCTCCGCAGGAGCGGTTTGGCTGCTGAATGCTTCTAAAGTTCAAGCAAAAAAAGCACGCTACAAGGGCTTGAGTTCTTTGCCTGACTTGTGCTTGGGATTTTCTTCAAACCCCAAGATGTAGTGTTTTGTTTCGATAGGGATACAAGATAATGCGGTCCTGGGGGCATTGCAAGATCGCCCGCTGTGGATAACTTGTGCGTATTTTGTGAGTGATTTTGGCCAACGCCTTGTAAGCCGCGACTTAGCGCCAACTGACCGACCGTAACCCTTTTTTTCGCATTCAGGTGGAATTTTTCGGGGGCGCACCCTAGCACAAAAACGCCGGTTCTCCGAGCTATCGAGCCTGGGCCCGGAGGAGGCGGGCGGCAGCGGTTGGCAGGCGTCGGTGCCCGACGTAGTATCCGGTGCCGATGTTGCCTTTTGGTGAAGCCACCAGGGGCCTACCTATAAAAAAGTCGTCGAGGTGTACCGTGGAGCAGCAGCGTAGTCAGGTGTTGATCGTCGAGGATGACCAGCGATTGGCCGAACTGACCCGTGAATACCTGCAGGCCAACGGCTTCGATGTCGCGGTCGAAGGCGACGGTGCCCGGGCGGCGGCGCGGATCATTGCCGAACAGCCGGACCTGGTGGTGCTCGACCTGATGCTGCCAGGCGAAGACGGCCTGAGCATCTGCCGCAAGGTGCGCCAGCAGTTTGCCGGGCCGATCCTCATGCTCACCGCGCGCAGCGACGACCTGGACCAGGTCCAGGGCCTGGACCTGGGCGCCGACGACTATGTCTGCAAACCGGTGCGCCCGCGTGTACTGCTGGCGCGGATCAATGCCTTGCTGCGGCGCAGCGAGTCTCCTGCCGAGAGCGAGCCGCCACAATGCCTGCAGTTCGGGCCCTTGCGGGTCGACAACACCCTGCGCGAAGCCTGGTTGCACGACAACGGCATCGAACTGACCAGCGCCGAGTTCGACCTGCTCTGGCTGCTGGTCAGCAACGCCGGGCGCACCCTGTCGCGCGAAGAGATCTTCACCTCGCTGCGCGGGGTTGGCTACGACGGCCAGGACCGCTCCATCGATGTGCGCATCTCCAGGATCCGCCCGAAGATCGGCGATGACCCCGAACACCCACGGATGATCAAGACCATCCGCAGCAAGGGCTACCTGTTCGTGCGCGAGGCGGCCGAGGCCATGGGCCAGGTGCGATGAATTCAATTTTCCTGCGCATCTATGGCGGCATGCTTGCCGCCCTGGTGCTGGTGGCCGTGCTCGGCGTGCTCAGCCTGCACCTGCTCAACGAGGTGCGCGCCGCCCAGCATCGCGAGCGCCTGGCCCACGGCACCTTTACCTTGATGGCCGACAACCTGGTGCCGCTGGGGGAGGTCGAGCGCAAGCGCAACCTGATGATCTGGGAACGATTGCTGGGTATTCCGCTGCAGCTGCAGTCCATGGCGGCGGCGCGGCTCGATAGTGGGCAGCGCAGCCAGTTGCAGCGTGGCCAGGTGCTGGTTGAGAAGACCGGCCCCCATGCGGCCAAGGTCATGCGCCAGGTCGGTACCCAGGACCTGTTGCTGATCGGTGAGGTGCAGCAGATCAGCGAGCAGCTGGCCCGCGCCACCATTTACCTGTTGATCGACGAACTGGTGCGCTACCCGATCGGCGAGCAGCCCCGGCGCCTGGCCGAACTCAAGCGCGACAAGGGCTTCGGTTTCGAGCTGAACCTGCGTCGGGTGGAACAGACCGACATGGACGAAGACCAGCGCCGCCGCGTCGATGAAGGCGACACGGTGCTGGCGCTGGGCAAGGACGGCGATTCGATCCGGGTCTATGCCGGCATGGTCGGCACCCCCTGGGCCCTGGAAATCGGCCCGCTGTACCAGTTGAACCCTTACCCACCACAGATGCTGGTGCTGATTGCGGCCCTGGGCCTGTGCCTGATCGGTCTGATCGTCTATTTGCTGGTGCGTCAGCTCGAACGGCGCCTGTCCGCCCTTGAAACCGCCGCCACGCGCATTGCCCAGGGCAGCCTGGATACCCGGGTGGCCGCCGACGATGCCGACTCGGTGGGGCGCCTGGCCGCCGCCTTCAACGGCATGGCCGAGCACCTGCAGCGCTCGTTGACCATCCAGCGCGAGCTGGTACGGGCCGTCTCCCATGAACTGCGCACACCGGTGGCGCGGTTGCGCTTTGGCCTGGAAATGATTGCCAGTGCCCGTGACGAGCAGGCCCGCGAGAAGTACCTCAGCGGCATGGATGGCGATATCCAGGACCTGGACAAGCTGGTCGACGAAATGCTCACCTACGCACGCCTCGAACAGGGCGCGCCGGCCCTGCATTTCCAGCGGGTCGACCTGGATGCCTTGCTCGACCAGGTGATTGCCGAGCTGGCACCGCTGCGTGGCGATGTCAGGGTGTTTCGCGGCCCGTGCCAGGTCGGCGAGGAGGGGCCGGACGGGCAGGGTGCCTGGGTCGAGGCCGAGCCACGCTACCTGCACCGGGCCCTGCAGAACCTGGTGAGCAACGCCATGCGTCATGCCGAATCCCGGGTCAGCCTCAGCTATCAGTTGGGCACACAGCGTTGCCGGATCGATGTCGAAGACGACGGCCCGGGTGTGCCGGAAAGCGTCTGGGATCGCATCTTTACCCCGTTCACCCGGCTCGACGACAGCCGCACCCGCGCCTCCGGCGGTCATGGCCTGGGCTTGTCGATCGTGCGGCGGATCATCTACTGGCATAACGGCCGCGCCTCGGTCGGGCACAGCGAACAACTGGGCGGGGCCCGATTCAGCCTGAGCTGGCCGCGTACCCAGGATGCACCGTGAGCGCGTCGCAGAGGCTTGAGCAGGTGCTCAGTCCGGCTCGCTTCGATGCCTTGCTGCTTGAACTGTATGGTCCCGAACTGATGCCAGCTCAGCGCCCGGTGTTGGTGTCGCAATGGTCCAAGTACTACTTCGCCCTGGTCTGGCAGATGGCTGCGAGCGGCGTGCAGCTGCCGGTGTTCGCTGATACCCGCATTACCCTGGATGCTCGCGGCCTACCGGTCGAGCTGGCGGGGAATGCTCGGACTTGTGGCGACCTTGAGCAACTGCTGGAACATCACCTCAACTCGCTGGTACAGCGCCTGGCGACGCTGGGCGAGGTGGCTGCCACTGTGCTGTGGGGCAATGCCGGGGATTGCCTGGATCAGGCTTTGCAGCAGCGCGGCGTGGCGGACCACCGGGGCTTGCAGCGTTTGTTGCAAGCACCAGACAGCCCGCTGTATGCCGCCGTCAGCCGGAATGCCGCCGGCCGGCGTCGGCGGCGCACCTGCTGCCTGAGCTACAAGGTGGACTGGGTCGGACACTGCGAACACTGCCCGCTGCTGGCCTGAGGCTCAGACGCTGACCAGGCTCAGCAACTGGTCATCCTGCAGGCAGAACTGCCCTTCAAGCTCCCGTCCCTTATGCCATTGCGCCGACAGGTCGGTGAGCAGGCGCAGGCGTGCCCGGCCGTCGGCGCTCCATTCCAGCACTTCGGCGTGCTCGAAATAAAAGCGCTGCTGGACGATGGGGTAGAGGGCCTTGAACAGGCTTTCCTTGAGAGAAAAGGTCAGGGTGACGGTCAGGCCGGTTTGCCCGGCGTCCATTCGTTGCAACTCCGCCTCGGTGAGGATTTCCCGGGACAGGCGTGCGGCGCGCTCGTCACTGAGCAGGCTTTCCTGATCCAGCCCCAGCCCCTGGCAATCACTGCTGTGCGCCACCACGGCAGCGGCCCAGCCCTTGCCGTGGGTGATCGAGCCGCTGATGCCCGTTGGCCAGATCGGCGAGCGGTCCTCGTGGGTGCCGGGGACGTACTCGCGGCCATCCAGGCGCTGCAGGGCGGCCCGGGCGCACACCCGGCCGGCCAGGTACTCGGCCTGGCGCTTGGCCACCGAGCGTTGCAGGCTGGGCGTCTGCTCGATGCCGGCGCAGGCAAAGTCATCGCTGGCCAGCAGGGCAGGGTCGAAGGGGCAACTGACCAGTACCGCACCCGGGACCGGGCGGGGCAGGGGCCAATCGTGCAGCAGCGGGGCGCAGCAGGAAGGAAGTCGGTTCATGCCCGGTATTGTGCCGTGGACCTGTTGTTCAGCCAAGGTTCAGGCAGGGTTCAGCGGCTGTTCAGGGGCGCTTGCGTAGTCTGGCTTCCACACCCACTCAGGGCATCACCAGGAGTCAGCATCATGAAAACCCTCAATACCCTGTTCATCGCCATGGCCTTCCTCGGCGCCAGCGCTGCCGCCCAGGCCACCGACAGCACCTTCGCCGGCGTCACCTACGGCCAGACCAGCGACAAGATCAAGAAGTCCGGCCTGCTCAGCAGCAACACCGACCACCTGAACACCGACGGCATCATCCATAACGACGGCACCTACGGCATCCGTATCGGCCAGATGAATGACCAGGGCCGCTACTACCTCACCTACGACAACGTCTCCAACGACCACAGCGGTGTGAAACTGCGCCAGGAGAACCTGCTCGGCAGCTACGATGTGTTCTACCCGCTGGGCAACACCACCAAGCTGTTCGGCGGTGCCAGCGCCGGTCTGACCAAGCTCAGCCAGGAGTCCTCCGGCTACAGCCGCGACACCGATACCGGCTACGCCGTCGGCCTGCAGGCCGGTGTGCTGCAACAGGTCAGCGACAAGGCCTCGGTGGAACTGGGCTACCGTTACCTGCGCAGCAACGCCAGCACCGAGCTGGCCGAGCATGGCGGTCCGAAAGTCGGCACCCTGCGCCTGGACAGCAGCGCCCAGACCTACCTGTCGGCCAATTACCACTTCTGACCGGCGCATTGCCTGCCCGAACCGGCCTGCGGGTGCATGGCCGGTTCGCTGTTATTCTTCTGCACAGGATTCTTTGTATGCCGAGCTGTCGGCACGCGTAGGGAGGAGCGTATGAAACTGCTGGTGGTCGAGGATGAGGCACTGTTGCGTCATCACTTGTACAGCCGCTTGACGGAAAGCGGGCATGTGGTCGAAGCGGTGGCCAATGCCGAAGAAGCCTTGTACCAGGCCGAACAGTACAACCATGACCTGGCGGTGATCGACCTTGGCCTGCCGGGCATGAGCGGGCTGGACCTGATTCGCCAGTTGCGCTCGCTTGGCAAGAGTTTTCCGGTGTTGATCCTGACGGCGCGCGGCAATTGGCAGGACAAGGTCGAAGGGCTGGCGGCCGGTGCCGACGATTACGTGGTCAAGCCCTTCCAGTTCGAGGAACTGGAGGCCCGGCTCAATGCCCTGCTGCGCCGTTCCAGTGGTTTCACCCAGTCGACCATTGCCGCCGGCCCCTTGCTGCTGGACCTCAATCGCAAGCAGGCGACCCTGGACGAGCAGCCCCTGGCCCTGACCGCTTACGAGTACCGCATCCTCGAGTACCTGATGCGCCATCACCAGCAGGTGGTGGCCAAGGAGCGCCTGATGGAGCAGCTCTATCCGGATGACGACGAGCGCGATCCGAACGTGATCGAGGTGCTGGTCGGTCGCCTGCGTCGCAAGCTTGAGGGCGATAACGGCTTCAAGCCCATCGATACGGTGCGCGGCATGGGTTATCTGTTTACCGAGCGTTGCCGGTGATCCGCTCGCTGCGCCTGCGGCTGATGGTGGCCGCCGCGCTGCTGGCGCTGTTGTTCATGCTCGGTTTGCTGCCGGCCTTGCAAAAGGCCTTCAGCCTGGCCTTGCAGGAGGCGATCGAAAAGCGCCTGGCCTCGGACGTTACTACCCTGATCTCCGCAGCACGCATCGAGAACAACCAGTTGCACATGCCAGAGCTGCTGCCCGACGAAAAATTCGACCTGCCCGACAGCCGCCTGCTCGGCTATATCTTCGACCGCCAGGGCAACCTGGTGTGGCGCTCGCGGGCCACCGCCGATGAAAACATCAACTACACCCCGCGCTATGACGGGCGCGGCAACGAGTTCGCGCGGATCCGCCAGGTCGATGGCGAGGAGTATTTCGTCTATGACGTGGAGGTCAAGCTGCTCGGAGGCAAGAGCGCAGCCTTCAGTATTGTCGCCCTGCAACCGCTGCGCGAGTACCAGCAGACCCTCAATGGCCTGCGTGAACGCCTGTACCTGGGCTTCGGCGCGGCGCTGTTGACCTTGCTGGCGCTGCTCTGGGCCGGCATGACCTGGGGACTGCGGTCGCTGCGCCAGTTGAGCCACGAGCTCGATGATGTCGAGTCCGGCGCCCGCGACGGGCTCAGCAGCGAGCATCCCCGGGAACTGCTGCGCCTGACCGGCTCGTTGAACCGCCTGTTGCGCAGCGAGCGTGAGCAACGCCAGCGCTACCGCGATTCGCTGGGCGACCTGGCCCACAGCCTGAAAACCCCGCTGAGCGTGTTGCAGGGGGTCAGTGAAAGCATGGCGCAGCGCCGCGAAGACCGTGAGCAGGCGCGCATCCTGCAAAGCCAGATCGAGCGCATGAGCCAGCAGATCGACTACCAGTTGCAGCGCGCCAGCCTGCGCAAAAGTGGCCTGGTGCGCCACCAGGTGGCCCTGCGACCCTTGCTCGACAGCCTGTGCAGCACCTTGGCCAAGGTCTACCGCGACAAACAGGTCAAGGTCAGCCTCGAGGTGCCCGACCAGGCCATGGTGCCCATGGAGCAGGGCGCCTTGCTCGAACTCTTGGGCAACCTGCTGGAAAACGCCTACCGCCTGTGCCTGGGCCAGGTTCGCATCAGTTGGCAGGGTGGCCACACACAGGTTGAGCTGTGTATCGAGGATGACGGGCCCGGCGTGCCGGCCGACCAGCGCGAGCGCATCCTCAAGCGTGGCGAACGCCTCGACCGGCAGCACCCTGGGCAGGGTATCGGCCTGGCGGTGGTCAAGGACATCATCGACAGCTACGACGCCAGCCTCACCCTCGGTGACTCGCCCCTGGGTGGAGCGGCGTTTCGCATCAACTTTTCCATGGAGTGAATCGCCATCCGCCGTGGGCGGATTACCGCCATCACCTTTCATTTGCCCAGGGTGGCGGGCGGAAATCCGCCAACCCTGACCCTGTCATCGCCTCCTCACCGTGCACGCAAACCCTTGGAATACGGGCTTTGCACCGATCGAGCGCATTTTGGCATCAGGCTTGCTACTGACCCTGCAGAGTCCTGCCAGGCAGCTCGACACAACAAATCCCTCCAGTGCAGGAGGGTTCGCGCTTTAGGTACCCCCGCGTCCTGGGAAGGATCGGGCCGGTACACTTGAGGAAATAGCCATGACGACGCGTCAGCCACTGTACAAATCGCTGTATATCCAGGTGTTAGTAGCGATCACCATCGGTATCCTGCTGGGCCACTACTACCCCGAAACCGGCGTTGCCCTCAAACCTTTGGGTGACGGCTTCGTCAAACTGATCAAGATGGTCATTGCCCCCATCATCTTCTGCACCGTGGTCAGCGGCATCGCTGGCATGCAGAGCATGAAATCGGTCGGCAAGACCGGTGGCTACGCGCTGCTCTATTTCGAAATCGTCTCCACCATCGCCCTGATCATCGGTCTGGTGGTGGTCAACGTGGTCAAGCCTGGCGCCGGCATGCACATCGATGTCAGCACCCTGAACGCCAGCAGCGTGGCCGCCTATGCCGCCGCCGGCGCGCAGCAGACCACTGTCGGCTTCCTGCTCAACATCATCCCCAACACCGTGGTCGGTGCCTTCGCCAATGGCGACATCCTCCAGGTGCTGATGTTCTCGGTGATCTTCGGTTTCGCCCTGCATCGCCTGGGTGCCTACGGCAAGCCGCTGCTGGACCTGATCGACCGCTTCGCCCACGTCATGTTCAACATCATCAACATGATCATGAAGCTGGCGCCGGTCGGTGCCTTCGGTGCCATGGCCTTCACCATCGGCCAGTACGGCGTCGGTTCGCTGGTGCAGCTGGGCTACCTGATGGCCTGCTTCTACGTCACCTGCGTACTGTTCATCGTCGTGGTCCTGGGCGGTATCGCTCGCGCCCACGGCTTCAGCGTCCTCAAGCTGATCCGCTACATCCGTGAAGAGCTGATGATCGTCCTGGGTACCTCGTCGTCCGAGTCGGCCCTGCCACGCATGCTGACCAAGATGGAGCGCCTGGGTGCGAAGAAGTCCGTGGTTGGCCTGGTGATCCCGACCGGCTACTCGTTCAACCTGGACGGTACCTCGATCTACCTGACCATGGCTGCGGTGTTTATCGCCCAGGCTACCGACACCACCATGGACATCACCCACCAGATCACCTTGCTGCTGGTGCTGCTGGTGGCTTCCAAAGGTGCTGCAGGCGTGACCGGCAGTGGCTTCATCGTTCTGGCTGCAACCCTGTCGGCGGTGGGTCACCTGCCGGTTGCCGGCCTGGCGCTGATCCTCGGTATCGACCGCTTCATGTCCGAAGCCCGTGCCCTGACCAACCTGATCGGCAACGCCGTGGCTACCGTGGTCGTGGCCAAGTGGGTCAACGAGCTGGACGAAGACAAGCTGCAGGCCGAACTGGCGTCCGGCGGCTCGCCGCTGGTCGACACCCGTCCGGTCGATGACCTGGGCGTGGCAGAAGGTGCTGCTCGCTAAGACAGCGGCGGTTAAATGAAAAAGCCCATCTTCGGATGGGCTTTTTTGTGCCTGTTGCCTACAAAGACTGACCGCTAACCCTGTGGGAGCAACTGTCTTTGTGGGAGCTGGCGAAGCCTGCGATCGACTGCGCAGCAGTCGCAATCCGGCCAGCTCATTGGGTCAGATGTACTGAGGCGGCCTGGTTTTACGGCCGCTTCGCGCCCGATCGCAGCCTATCGGCAGCTCCCACAGGGGCACAGCTCCACACGGCGGTTATTCAACTCGTGTCTCCCCGCTGTACACCAGGGTATGCCGACACCGCCTGCACAGGTACCGCCGCCCCTGGCGCACCAGGCTGTGGCGTTGGGCCGAGAAGGGGAAGTCGCTGCCGGCGCAGGGGCAGCGGTAGATGTAGCGGGTCACCGTACGACGCTTGACCTCATAGTTGTGGCAACGATGGGGCGGCAGTTCATAGACGCCGCGCATGATCAGCTGCCATTCCTCGCCATGGGGCTGGATGCGGTCGCCGAACAGTTGATGCGCCACCAGGTGGGCCACTTCATGGGCCACGGTCTGTTTGAGGAAGTCTTCGCTATTTTCGCGGTACAGCTGCAGGTTGAAGCGCAGCAGATTCTCATGCAAGTGGGCGACGCCGGCCTTTTGCCCACGTAGCTTGAAGCTGACCTCGGGGCGCGGGAAGGGGCGTTTGAAAAAGGCTTCGGCTTGCAGGTAACAGGTTTCGACGCGGGATTTGAGCAGCTCGGGCATATCGGGGAACACTCCTGGGCGGCAATTATGCCGCAAGCACCGCTACGCTGCCGAGCCACCGGTCAGCACACAGCATCAGGCCGCCTTGCGGCGGCCTGATGGTTACAGCACCTATGTTGTTATGTTGTTTTGTTTTCTTATAGTTTTCTAGTCGTTTTCTAGTTGGTATAGACCGGTCCCACGCCCAGTCCCCAGATGATCACGGTGAAGGCCATGATGGCTACCAGCACCACCAGGCCGACCGCCAGTACCGAACTCGAGAACAGGAAGCCTTCGTCCGAAGGTATGTTCATGAAGGTCGGCAGGCCGACATAGAGCAGATACACCGTGTAGCACACGGCTGCCGTGCCGACGATCATTCCCAGCCACAGGTGTGGGTACAGCGCCGCCAGGCCGCCGATGAACAGCGGCGTTGCGGTGTAGGTGGCAAACGCGATGCAGCGGGCCAGGCTCGGATTGGCGTCGTAGGTACGCGCCATCCAGTGAATGAACGCGCCCATGACCGCTACGCCAGCGAGCATGGCCAGGTAGGACATGATGGTCATCCATAGCGCGCTTTCCTGGGTCAGCATGACCGGAGCGCGATCGCCGATGACCCAGCCGACCTGGGTTGTACCGATGAACGCCGATACCGCCGGGATAGCCGCCAGTATCAGGGTGTGGGTCAGGTACATGTGGCTGATGCTTTCTTCCTCGCCACGTATTTCTTTCCATTCCTGATCAGGATGCGTAAATAGCCCAACAACGTGATGGATCATGCCAGTCACTCCTATCGTTGTTGCCATCGCCCCCCAGCGGAGCGCTTGCGACCCCAAGTGGTACGGGCCGGAGGATCGGGGTCACTTTCTTTACAGTGGCCTTATGTCGCAGTATAGGAAGGAGTTAGCCGCTCAAAGACGGCTTTTTAGAGCAAATCGCGCTGTCAGCGTGGCGGCTAATCACCTTGCAGTCTTTATCGGATTGGTCTACGCCTGCCGACGGTTTGTGCGTAAAATGTGCGGCTTTTGTCACACCTCGCGGATTCCAAGCGCTATGGGCACCCTTTCGGTCAACCAGAACAAACTGCAAAAACGCCTGCGTCGCCTCGCCGGCGAAGCCATCACCGACTTCAACATGATCGAAGACGGTGACAAGGTCATGGTCTGCCTGTCCGGCGGCAAAGACAGCTACACCATGCTCGATGTTCTGCTGCACCTGCAGAAAGTGGCGCCGATCAAGTTCGAGATCGTCGCGGTGAACATGGACCAGAAACAGCCGGGCTTCCCCGAGCACGTGCTGCCGGCCTATCTCGAGACCCTGGGCGTCGAGTACCACATCGTCGAGAAAGACACCTACTCGGTGGTCAAGGAGCTGATCCCGGAGGGCAAGACCACCTGCTCGCTGTGCTCGCGCCTGCGCCGTGGCACCCTGTACACCTTCGCCGACGAGATCGGCGCGACCAAGATGGCCCTGGGTCACCACCGCGACGACATCGTCGAGACCTTCTTCCTCAACATGTTCTTCAACGGCACCCTCAAGGCCATGCCGCCCAAGCTGCGCGCCGACGACGGTCGTAACGTGGTGATCCGCCCGCTGGCCTACTGCAGCGAGAAGGATATCCAGGCCTATTCGGACATGAAGGAATTCCCGATCATCCCGTGCAACCTCTGTGGCTCCCAGGAAAACCTGCAGCGCCAGGTGGTCAAGGAGATGCTGGTGGAGTGGGAGCGCAAGACCCCGGGCCGCACCGAGAACATCTTCCGCGGCCTGCAGAACGTCGTGCCGTCGCAGCTGGCTGACCGCAACCTGTTCGACTTCGCCAACCTGAAGATCGACGAGAACGCCACGCCACGCTTCCTCGACGTGCTGAACATCTGACCGGCATGCGCGACTACCAATGGCTGCATGAGTACTGCCTGAACCGCTTCGGTTCCGCTGCCGCGCTGGAAGCGCACCTGCCCCAGGCCAAAAGCCCGGAGCAGTTGCGTGCCATCAGTGCCGACCGCTACCTCTCGACCCTGGCCCTGCGGGTGTTTCGCGCCGGCCTCAAGCACAGCCTGGTGGATGCCAAGTGGCCGGCCTTCGAGCAGGTGTTCTTCGGCTTCGATCCGCACAAGGTGGTGCTGATGGGCGCCGAGCACCTGGAGCGGCTGATGCAGGATCCGCGCATCATCCGTCACCTGGGCAAGCTCAAGAGCGTGCCGCGCAATGCGCAGATGATCCTCGACGTCGAGAAAGAGAAGGGCAGTTTCGGCGCCCTGATCGCCGACTGGCCGGTGACCGACATCATCGGGCTATGGAAGTACCTGGCCAAGCATGGCAACCAGCTGGGTGGGCTGTCGGCGCCGCGTTTCCTGCGCATGGTCGGCAAGGATACCTTCATCCCCACCGACGACATGACTGCGGCCTTGATCGCCCAGGACATCATCGACAAGCCGCCCACCAGTCAGCGAGATCTTGCGTTGGTGCAGGCAGCGTTCAACCAGTGGCACGCCGAGAGCGGCCGGCCGCTGTGCCAGCTGTCGGTGATGCTGGCGCACACCGTCAATCATTGAGACCGCTGGCACCGCTATCGCAGGCTGCGCCAGCTCCCACATGCGGTACCTGTGGGAGCTGGCGCAGCCTGCGATGACGGCACCGCTCAGTTCGAGCCTTCCCCCGCCAACCGCCGCTCATACTGGAACTTCCAGCGCACATACAGCAGGGCACTGACGAACAGCGCCAGGCTGATCGCCACCTCCAGCCAGCCGAACAGCGCCCGTGACGGGTCGAACGCGGCCAGTACGCCCTTGATGAAGTACAGGTTGACCACGAAGCAGGTCCAGGCGTGGGCGCGGGCGTTGCCCAGCAGCATGCCGGGCAGCAGCAGGGCCAGCGGCACCAGCTCGACCGCCAGGATCACCCCGGTGCGTGCGCCATGCAGGTCGGCGAACAGCAGGTTGTTGAGGGTCAACAGGGCGATCAGGCCGAAGAAGCTGGCCAGGCTCAAGGCTCGAGCCAGGCGCAGGCGCGGCACCAGCCACTCGATCGCAGGCAGCACCTTGGGCTTTTTAGCCACGGCCGTTCTCCAGCAGTTTGGCGGTGCTGGCCAGGCGTTGGCCAAGGGCGCGGCACAGGGTGATTTCATCGGCGTCCAGGTCACGCTTGCCGTCGGCCCCGGCGTGATGACTGGCGCCATAGGGCGTACCGCCGCCACGGGTCTCCAGCAGCGCATTTTCGCTGTAGGGCAAGCCCATGATCAGCATGCCGTGGTGCATCAACGGCAGCAGCATCGACAGCAGGGTCGACTCCTGGCCGCCGTGCAGGCTGGCGGTGGAGGTGAAGGCCGCCGCCGGCTTGCCGACCAGGCCACCGCTGAGCCACAGGCTGCTGGTGCCGTCGATGAAGTACTTGAGCGGCGCGGCCATGTTGCCGAAGCGGGTCGGGCTGCCCAGGGCCAGGCCCGAGCAGTGGCGCAGGTCGTCCAGGGTGGCGTAGAGGGCGCCGGTTTCCGGAATGTCCGGGGCCACGGCTTCACATTCGGTGGAAATCGCCGGCACCGTGCGGATCCGTGCCTCAAGGCCGGCCATCTCGACGCCGCGGGCAATCTGCCGGGCCATCTCGCTGGTCGAACCGTGGCGGCTGTAGTACAGGACCAGGATGTACGGCGTGCTCACGGCAGGATCTCCAGCACCTTCTCCGGTGGCCGGCCGACCACGGCCTTGTCGCCGGCGATCAGGATCGGCCGTTCGATCAGTTTCGGGTGCTTGACCATGGCGTCGATCAGCTGGGCTTCGCTCAGGGATGGATCGGCCAGGTTCAGGTCCTTGTACTCATCCTCGCCGCTGCGCAGCAACTGGCGGGCACTGATGCCCAGCTTGCCGAGCAGGGCCGCAAGTTCCGCGGCGCTGGGCGGGGTTTCCAGGTAACGGACCACGGTCGGGGCCAGGCCACGGGCTTCGAGCAACTCCAGGGCACCACGGGATTTGGAGCAGCGTGGATTGTGATAAAGCGTAAGGTCGGTCATGTTCGGGTCGCATCCAGCAGGGGGTGGCGGCTATTCTAACCGCAGCGACATCGCATTTTGCTTGAAACTTCGAGAAGGATTGACCCATGACAAGGCGTTTGGCAGCAGCACTGGCCATCACCGCGAGCCTGTTGCTCGGCGGTTGCGGTGCGGATTATGGTCTGGACCAGAATGGCCAGACGGTAAAGGCCGAGCAGATCGACGGGCACTGGCTGGTGCTCAATTACTGGGCCGAGTGGTGTGGCCCGTGCCGTACCGAAATCCCGGAGCTCAATGCCGCGGCCAAGCAATGGCAGGCCCAGGGCGTTAAGGTGGTCGGGGTGAACTTCGACGGCCTGCAGGGTGAGGAGCTGAAAAAGGCCAGCGAGGCCCTGGGTATCGGCTTCACCGTACTGGCCAGCGACCCGGCCGAGCGCTTCGAGCTGCCGCGCAGCGAGGCCCTGCCGGTGACCTACATCATCGACGACAAGGGCAAGGTGCGTGAGCAGTTGATGGGGGAGCAGACCCTTGAAGGGTTGAACGAGAGGATCAAGGCGCATAAAGGCGCTTGATCGGCGGCGCTTTCATCGCGGGGCAAGCCCGCTCCCACAGGGTATCGCTGTGGGAGCGGGCTTGCCCCGCGATGGCTTCAGCCTTCTTCCGGCCAGAAGCGCAGCGGCTTGCCTTCGGCCGGCCAGAAGCGCACTTGCTCGATCGGCGAGATATCCCAGCGCTGGACGGTTTCCAGGGCCTGGAGGAAGCGTTTTTCCTGCTCCATCAGCGCTGGCGCGCACAGTTTGCGGGTGCTGCCGACCTTGCCGAAGGTGAGTTTGTCGCCCTCGAGCTGATAAGGCGCGAACCAGTGGTTGCAACCCGCATTGCCATAGGCACGGCCGTCGCTCGCCAGGGTCAGGGTCAGATGGCTGTAGTCCATCAGTGGACGCTCGCCGATCCACTCCAGCAGGTAGCTGCGTTCCTGCTCCAGCTTCATCGGCTCGGCAGCACAGCCGAGCAGGGTGGTGCCGACCAGGGTGCAGAGCAACGGCGTTCTCACTGGGCCGTCTCCTTGCATTTCGGGCACACGTGCTTGTCGCCACGGCTCACCCAGCCAAGTTCCGCGATGCGCGCGCTGGCGGCAGGTTGCTGGGCCTTCTTGCCCAGCTTGGCATCCACTGCGAATTCAAAGTCCAGGCTGGCCTGGCAGCTGTCGCAGTTGACTTGCCACTGATGGATCGCCAGTTCACCGAACACCGGCCCACTGGCCACCGCGACCCATTGGCCGGTCGGGTTGATCAGGTGGCGCACGGTTTCCACGGTCAGGCGCATGGACAAATCCTTGCTGCCCTTGAGGGTCACCAGCAGGACGTCGTTCTTCTTGATCGAACCGCCATTGCCGGTCACTTGGTAGCGACCCGGCACCAGGGCGCGGCATTCGATCAGGGTGTGTTGTGGGTTAAACAGGTTGTAGCGGAAATCGTGTTCGACCATGGGTCCTCCAAATCTGCCGCGTATCCTAGCATCAACCCTCGACCAAGTTTTGCGGATTGCCTGCCGCCCAGCGGGTAATGTTGTCCAGGGTCGTCGCGGCGATGGCCGCCAGCGCTTCTTTGGTCAGAAAGGCCTGGTGGGCGGTGACGATCACATTGGGGAAGGTCAGCAGCCGGGCTAGCACGTCGTCCTGCAAGGGCAGGTCGGAGCGGTCCTCGAAGAACAGCTGGGCTTCTTCTTCATAGACATCCAGGCCCAGGTAGCCGAGCTGGCCATTCTTCAAGGCCTCGATCAAGGCCGGGGTGTCGACCAGGGCGCCGCGTCCGGTGTTGATCAGCATCGCGCCGGGTTGCAGGTCGGCCAGGCTTTGCGCATTGATCAGGTGGCGGGTCTGTTCAGTGAGCGGGCAGTGCAGGCTGATGATCTGGGCCTGGCGCAACAGCTGCGGCAGTTCCAGGTAGCGGGCGCCCAGGGCCAGCAGCTCGGGATTGGGGTAGGGGTCGTAGGCCAGCAACTGGCAGCCGAAGCCGGCCATGATACGGGCAAAGGTCGCGCCGATCTGGCCGGTGCCGACCACGCCGACGGTCTTGCCGTGCAGGTCGAAGCCGGTCAGGCCATGCAGGGTGAAGTCGCCCTCGCGGGTGCGGTTGTAGGCGCGGTGCAGGCGGCGGTTGAGGGCCAGGATCAGCGCCACGGCATGTTCGGCCACGGCGTGCGGCGAATAGGCCGGCACCCGCACCACCGCCAGGCCCAGGCGCTTTGCCGTGGCCAGGTCGACATGGTTATAGCCGGCCGAGCGCAGGGCGATCAGGCGCGTGCCGCCGGCGGCCAGGCGTTCGAGCACCGGGGCGCCGAGGTCGTCATTGATGAAGGCGCACACCACCTCGTGGCCGACGGCCAGGGCCGCGGTATCTTCGCTCAGCCGCGCGGCCTGGAAGTGCAGCTCCAGCCCCGGCGCCGGCGGTACGCGGGTAAAGCTGTCCTGATCGTAGGTCTGGCTGCTGAAAAACAGTATGCGCATGGGATCTTCCTGGGTCGTTGGCCGCACAGCATAGGCCTGGGGCAAGGGCATCGCCTTGCCCCAGGTCAGGCACTCAGGCGCGCCTGGGCCGCGAGCCGGGTGATGGCCCGGTCCAGCTCGTCGAGGGCGCGCGGGGCGTCGGGGTCGTTCTGCTTGAGCAAGGTTTCGCTACGCTGGCAGGCCGCGCGCAACTGCGGCACGCCGCAGTAACGGGAGGCGCCGTTGAGGCGATGGACCCGCTCGATCATGCCGTTGCGATCCGCCGCTTCGCGGGCCAGGCGAATGGCCTCGCGATCGGCCTCCAGTGAAGCCAGCAGCATGGCCAGCATGTCGGCCGCCAGGTCCGGCTTGCCGGCGGCCAGGCGCAGGCCTTCTTCCGGGTCGAGAACCTTGAGCTCGCCGCTGTCTGCGGGACGTTCCTGCACCCGTTCGCTACGTGGTGCGCCCAGGTTCAGGCCGGTCCACTTGAGCACGACCTGGGCCAGTTGGCGTTCGCTGATCGGCTTGGTCAGGTAATCGTCCATGCCGCTGTGCAGCAGGGCACGCTTTTCGTTGGCCATGGCGTGGGCGGTGAGGGCGACGATGGGCAGCGGCGCGCCGCTCTGGCTGCTTTCCCAGCGGCGGATCTGCTCGGTGCATTCGCGCCCGTCCATGCCCGGCATCTGCACGTCCATCAGCACCAGGTCGAAGCGCTCGTCCTGTACCGCCTGGACCGCGGCGTAGCCACTGTCGACCGCCAGCACTTCGGCGCCCAGGTCTTCCAGCAGGGTCTGCACCAGCAGCAGGTTGGCCGGGTTGTCGTCGACGCACAGCACCTTGGGCAGCGGCTGGTTGCAGCTGACCTTGGCCTCGCTGGCACTGCGGCGCGGCTGCACCAGCTCCAGCAGGGCCCGGCGCAACTTGCGTGTACAGGCGGGTTTGGCCTGCAGCTGGCTGTGGGCGTTGGGCAGGTAGGGGTGGTACAGCGCCTGCTCGGTGGTCGGGCACAGCACCAGGGCCTGGCAGTCCAGGCGCTCCAGTTGGGAAATGTACTGGCCCAGGCGCTCCGGCGACACACTATTGAGGTTGACCCCCAGTACGGCCAGGGTGAACGGCTCGCCAGCCATCCGCGCCGCCGCCACGGCGTTGAGCAGGGAATCGATCGAGTGGAAGGCGTTGACCTGCAGGCCACAGTCTTCCAGTTGGTGCTCCAGGGCCTGGCGGGCCAGTTCGTGGCCGTCGACGATGGCGACCCGGCGCTCCACCAACGATTGCAGCGGCAGGTCTTCGGCGTCGTCACGGGCCTTGGGCAGGCGCAGGCTGACCCAGAACTGCGAACCTTCGCCCGGCGTGCTGTCGACACCGATTTCGCCGCCCATCTGCTCGATCAGGCGCTTGGAAATCACCAGCCCGAGGCCCGTGCCACCCGGCTGGCGCGACAGCGAGTTGTCGGCCTGGCTGAAGGCCTGGAACAGGGCCCGCACATCCTGGCTGGACAGGCCGATACCGGTGTCCTGGATGCTGATGCGTAGTTGCACGCTGTCGTCGTGTTCTTCTTCGAGCATGGCCCGGGCGACGATGGTGCCTTCGCGGGTGAACTTGATGGCATTGCTCACCAGGTTAGTGAGGATCTGCTTCAGGCGCAGCGGGTCACCCACCAGTGACAGCGGCGTGTCGCGGTACACCAGGCTGACCAGCTCCAGCTGCTTGGCATGGGCGGCGGGGGCGAGGATGGTCAGGGTGTCCTGGATCAGGTCGCGCAGGTTGAACGGAATGCTGTCGAGCACCAGCTTGCCGGCCTCGATCTTGGAGAAGTCGAGAATCTCGTTGATGATCCCCAGCAGGCTGCCGGCGGATTTTTCGATGGTGCCCAGGTAGTCGAGCTGGCGCGGGGTCAGTTCGCTTTTTTGCAACAAATGGGTGAAACCGAGGATGCCATTGAGCGGCGTGCGGATCTCGTGGCTCATGTTGGCGAGGAATTCGGACTTGATCCGGCTGGCCTCCAGGGCTTCCTTGCGCGCCATGTCCAGCTCGATGTTCTGGATCTCGATGGTTTCCAGGTTCTGGCGCACGTCTTCGGTGGCCTGGTCGATGCTGTGCTGCAACTCTTCGTGGGCGTTGTGCAGGGTCTCGGCCATGCGGTTGATGCCGCCGGCCAGTTCGTCGAGCTCGTAGCTGCCCATCATCGGCAGGCGCTGCTCCAGGTTGCCGTCCTTGAGCTGAGTCACGGCGTGCTTGATCTGGCTGATCGGGTCATTGATCGTGCGGCTCATGCGCAGGGCCAACATCGCCGTGGCCAGCAGGCCGAAGAAAATCAGCAGCAGGCTGGTGAACAGGCTGCGGTATCCGCGCAACAGGGTGCCATTGTGGGACAGCTCGATCTCGACCCAGCCGAGCAGGCGATCGGCTTCACTCGGGATCTGCTCGCCGGCCAGGTCGCGGTGATGACCGAACACCGGCAGCAGGTAGCGGGTGGCGTCGTTGCCGGTGCGTTGCAGCAACTCGGTGCCGCCGCCCGCCGGTGCCTGGTTGAGCATGCTCGGGCCGGCATGGGCCAGGCTGTTGCGGCTTGGGCCGAGGAAGGCCACGGCGCGGACATCCGGCTGATCCAGGGTCTGGGCGGCGATGCGCTCCAGTTGCGCCGGGTCATGACGCGCCAGGCCCGGTGCCACCAGCGGTGCCAACTGTTCGGCAATCATCTTGCCGCGCTGCAGCAATTGGGCTTGCAGCTCGCTTTGCTGC
The DNA here is from genome assembly GCF_030272875.2 of Pseudomonas sp. BJa5. Classification (NCBI taxonomy): domain Bacteria; kingdom Pseudomonadati; phylum Pseudomonadota; class Gammaproteobacteria; order Pseudomonadales; family Pseudomonadaceae; genus Pseudomonas; species Pseudomonas sp. BJa5. The sequence continues at coordinate 151,762 of NZ_JALRNG020000003.1, read as the reverse complement.
AGCCAGGTGAAATAACAGCCCAGTACCACAGCCATCAACCCGGCAGGTAGCAAGGCAAGCAGCAATACGCGGCTGCGGATTCCCAAACGATTCAGCACACAACGCTCCTGTGCCCGGCAAGTGCTGTAAGCCTCCGTCAGCGCGTGCTGACAGACCAAGTCGGAAAAGTACCGCGCCTTCCTGCGCAATGCACTCATTTGTCGCTACTTTTGCCGTCAGTGGAATCCTCGGCGACGTGATGAGAGAGCCGTTGCGGGTTGCCTGGACGGGGTAATTCCTCAATAATCGAGTAATTGAGAATTACTAGCACATGCCAATGAATCCTGTAGCTATCAGTGAATCCAACATTCTCGCCATCGAGGACGACCCGGTCCTGGGGGCTTACCTGCATGAGGAGCTGCAACGTGACGGCTTCAAGGTCACCTGGTGCAAGAACGGGCGCGACGGCCTGGACATTGCGCGCCAGGCACACTTCGATGTGGTGTTGATGGATATCCTGCTGCCGGGCCTCAATGGCCTTGAGGTGCTGGCAAGGCTGCGCGAGAGCAGTTCGACGCCGGTGATCATGATGTCGGCCCTGGGCGCCGAAGCCGATCGTATCAGCGGCTTCCAGCGTGGCGCCGACGATTACCTGCCCAAGCCCTTCAGTCTGGCCGAGCTCAAGGTGCGTATCGAAGCGATCCTGCGACGGGTGGCGCTGGAGCGTCGTCATCAACAGGTCTCTGGCGTTCAAGCCGGCGAGCTGCAGTTTGACGAGCAAGCCTGTGATGTCTGCTGGGGGGAGCAGTGGGCCGGTCTGACCCTGAGCGAATACCGCCTGCTCGACATCCTCCACCGTAGCGATGAGGAAGTGCTGAGCAAGCCCTTCCTTTATCCGCAGGTTCTGCAGCGCGGCTATGCCCGCCATGACCGCAGCCTGGACATGCATGTCAGCCAGATCCGCCGCAAGCTCAAGGCCATCGGCTACCAGGAGCGAGAAGTGCGCACGGTCTGGGGCAAAGGCTATGTGCTCAGTGCCGCCGAGGTAAGCTGAGGTGCCCAACCGCCATTCCCTGTTCTGGAAGCTGGCGATCCTGCTGGTGGGTTTCTGCCTGTTGATGATCGGCCTGAGCTGGACCTGGGGCCGGCACATGGAGACGCAGAACGCCTACCTGTCCGATGAGGCCAGGATCCTGCTCAGCGGCTATGCGGCCGAGGCCGAGCAGGCCTGGCTGCAGGGCGGGAAGAGCGGGGTCGATGCCTGGCTGGCCGACATGGCCGACCGGGAAAGCACCTGGATCAGTGTGGTCGGGCCTGATCTGCAATCATTGAGCAGCACGCCGCTGACCCCGGAGCAGAGCCGCAAGATGACCTTCTTGCGGGGCGTCGACTGGCCTGTCAGCCGCCGGGTGACAGGCCTGCCCTGGATGCGCGTGCCCTTCGTCGAGCAGCCGGACCTCGGCCTGCTGGTGATCGAGTTGCCGCAACGCCTGTTGCCCGGGCAGTACCGGCTGTTCTGGCAGGTGCTGACCAACGGCGTCATTCCGGGGCTGTTCACCTTGCTGTTGTGCGTGGGGTTGTACCGCATGCTGATCGTGCCGTTGATCCAGCTGCGCGAGCAGGCCAATGCCTGGCGTGCCGACCGGCTGTCGGCACGGGTGCCCAGTAGCACCACCAGCCGCCAGGACGAGCTGGGCGAACTGGGCCGGGCCTTCGACGACATGGCCGAGCGGCTGCAGGGCACCGTGCGCTTGCAACAACAATTGCTGCGCGACCTGTCCCATGAATTGCGCACGCCCTTGAGCCGTCTGCGCGTGGCCTGCGAGGGCGAGGCGGATGCCGGGCAATTGCGCGAGCGCCTGGGGCGCGAAATCGACTGCATGCAGCGGCTGGTGGAAGATGCCCTGCAACTGGCCTGGCTCGATACCGAGCGGGCGCCACCGAGCCAGGAGCCGATCCAGGTCCAGGCGCTGTGGGACATGCTCGCCGAGGATGCCTGTTTCGAAAGCACCTGGCCGCCTGCGCAGCTGCACTGCGCCCTGGATGCTTCGTGCTGGGTGAAGGGCAACCTCAACAGCGTGGCCCAGGCCCTGGAGAACATCCTGCGCAATGCCATCCGCCATTCCCCGGCCACCGGGGTTATTCGCCTGGACGGACATCGGCATGGCAAAAACTGGCTGCTCTGGCTCGAAGACCAGGGCGGTGGGGTGGCTGAAACGGAGCTTGAGCGGATCTTCGCCCCGTTCACCCGGCTCGACGGCTCGCGCCCCGGCGACGGCGGCTTTGGCCTGGGGCTGAGCATCGCGCGCAACGCCATTGCCCGTCAGGGCGGCAAACTGTGGGCGCAGAACACCGGGCAGGGCTTGCGACTGTATATTCAGTTGCCGGTGGCAACTGAGCCGCAAGCTGCAAGCCATAAGCTGCAAGAACGCAGCTAGCCGCTTGTGGCTTATAGCTTGCAGCTATATAGCCAACACATTGCGTGATATGGGCAAATCCCGTTTGCCGGTATGATAGTCGCCCCCGCAGTCTGGATTGCGAACTACGCCATGACCTTGCAGTACCCAACCATCGCCGATTGCGTCGGCAACACGCCTCTGGTCCGCTTGCAGCGCATTGCCGGCCAGACCAGCAACACCCTCCTGCTCAAGCTCGAAGGCAACAACCCGGCAGGTTCGGTCAAGGACCGGCCGGCGCTGTCGATGATCACCCGTGCCGAGCTGCGCGGGCAGATCAAGCCGGGCGACACGCTGATCGAGGCGACCTCGGGCAACACCGGGATCGCCCTGGCGATGGCGGCGGCGATCAAGGGTTACAAGATGATCCTGATCATGCCCGACAACTCCAGTGCCGAACGCAAGGCGGCGATGACTGCCTATGGCGCCGAGCTGATCCTGGTCAGCAAGGAAGAAGGCATGGAAGGCGCCCGTGACCTGGCCGACCGCCTGCAAGCCGAAGGCCGTGGCCTGGTGCTCGACCAGTTCGGCAATGTCGACAACCCAGTGGCGCACTACGAGGGCACCGGTCCTGAGATCTGGCGCCAGACCCAGGGCACCATCACCCATTTCGTCAGCTCCATGGGCACCACCGGCACCATCATGGGCTGCTCGCGCTACCTCAAGGAGCAGAACCCGGCGATTCAGATCATCGGCTTGCAGCCGATGGAAGGTTCGGCGATCCCGGGTATCCGTCGCTGGCCCGAAGAGTACCTGCCGCGGATCTACCAGGCCGAGCGTGTCGATCGCGTGGTCGACATGACCCAGAGCGAAGCCGAGGAAACCACCCGCCGGCTGGCCCGGGAAGAGGGCATTTTCTGTGGCGTGTCCTCCGGTGGTGCAGTGGCGGCGATGTTGCGCCTGTCCCGCGAGGTGGAAAACGCCGTGATAGTGGCGATCATTTGTGACCGTGGCGACCGTTACCTGTCGACCGGTATTTTCGACGCGGCGAACTGATGTCCAAAAGTAAACGTAACACCGGCCTGCGCTTCCAGCCGACTGGCGGCAGCCGCACGCCTCAGATTCCTACCGGCAAGAAGCAGCGCCTGCGCATCGAGCGTCTGGCCGGTGATGGCCGCGGCATTGCCTTTTTCGAGGGGCGCACCTGGTTCGTCAGCGGTGCGCTGGCCGAGGAAGAGGTCGAAGCCCGGGTGCTCAACGCCCACGGCAAGGTGGTCGAGGCGCGCCTGGAGCGGGTCTTCAGCGCAAGCGCGGATCGCCGCCAGGCGCCGTGCAAGCATTTCGACCGTTGTGGTGGCTGCAACCTGCAGCACTTGCCCCATGCCGATCAGTTGGCGCTCAAGCAGCGCCTGCTGGCCGAGCAACTGCAGCGGGTCGCAGGCGTGGTGCCCGAGCAGTGGGCCGAACCCCTGAGCGGTCCGGAGTTCGGCTACCGGCGCCGTGCGCGGGTGGCCGTGCGCTGGGATGCCAAGGCAAAGAAACTCGAAGTGGGTTTTCGCGCCGAAGCCAGCCAGGACATCGTCGCCATCGACGAGTGCCCGGTGCTGGTACAACCCTTGCAGTCGATCATGCGTCATCTGCCAATGCTCCTGCAGAGCCTGGGCAAGCCGCAGGTGGTCGGTCATGTCGAGCTGTTCAGCGGCACGGCGCTGGCCATGCTGGTGCGCCATACCGCTGCGCTGGTTGAGGCGGACCTCTCGCGCCTGCAGGCGTTCTGCGCCGAGGCGGGTGTGCAGCTATGGTTGCAGGGAGAGGGTGAACCTTATCCGCTCGATGCAAGTCAGAGCCTGGGCTTCAGCCTGGCGCCCTGGAACCTGGAACTGGCCTACCGGCCGGGTGATTTCGTCCAGGTCAACGCCCAGGTCAACACGGCGATGATCGAGCAGGCGTTGGCCTGGCTGGCGCCGCAAGCCGACGAGCGCGTGCTGGACCTGTTCTGCGGCCTGGGCAACTTCGCCCTGCCGCTGGCCCGGCAGGCGCGAGAGGTGGTTGCGGTAGAAGGCGTGCAGGCCATGGTCGATCGGGCCGAGGCTAATGCACGCAGTAATAATGTGCATAACGCTCGGTTTTTTCAGGCCGATTTATCGCAGCCTTTGTCCACCTCCGGCTGGGCCGCTGGAGGCTTTTCTGCGGTACTCTTGGACCCACCGCGAGACGGTGCTTACGAGGTGGTACGAAAAATCGCAGACCTGGGTGCGAAACGTCTTGTATACGTATCGTGCAACCCGGCAACCCTGGCCCGTGACACAGTTGAGCTGGTCCGGCAGGGTTACCGGTTAAAATGTGCCGGGATTCTCGACATGTTTCCTCAGACGGCGCATGTCGAAGCCATGGCGTTATTCGAAGCGGGCTAGCGGGGCTGGCGCGTTCGGCGCTGCACCTTGGGTCCGGCAGGGGCAGCACCAGTGATTTCAGGCGCATCGTGAATGCGCTGTAGGGAAAGGTAAACAAAGATGGTACAGGTGAGAGTGCACCAGCCGGTCAACACCGACGGCAGTATCAATCTCGAAGCATGGCTGGATCATGTGGTGAGCGTCGACCTGGCGCTGGACCGCGCGGCCCTCAAGGGGGCGTGTGAGTTCGCCCAGGAAGTCGAGAAGAAGGGTAACCCGGCCAAGCATTCCTGGGCCGATGGTACCTCGAGTTTCCAGGCCGGCCTGGAAATCGCCGAAATCCTCGCCGACCTCAAGCTCGACCAGGACTCGCTGGTGGCCGCGGTGATCTACCGGGCGGTACGCGAGGGCAAGGTGACCCTGGCCGAAGTCGGCCAGCGCTTTGGCCCGGTGGTATCCAAGCTGATCGACGGCGTGCTGCGCATGGCCGCCATCAGCGCCAGCCTCAGCCCGCGCCAGTCGCTGGTGCTGGGTTCCCAGGCGCAGGTCGAGAACCTGCGCAAGATGCTCGTGGCCATGGTCGACGATGTGCGCGTGGCGCTGATCAAGCTGGCCGAACGCACCTGCGCCATCCGTGCGGTCAAGGGCGCCGATGACGAGAAGCGCCACCGGGTCGCCCGCGAGGTCTTCGACATCTACGCGCCCCTGGCCCACCGCCTGGGTATCGGTCATATCAAGTGGGAACTGGAAGACCTGTCGTTCCGCTACCTTGAACCTGATCAGTACAAGCAGATCGCTAAGCTGTTGCACGAGCGGCGCCTGGACCGCGAGCGTTTCATCAGCGACGTGATGAACCAGCTGCAGAACGAGCTGCTGGCCACCGGGGTCAAGGCCGATATCAGCGGCCGGGCCAAGCACATCTACTCGATCTGGCGCAAAATGCAGCGCAAGGGCCTGGAGTTCAGCCAGATCTACGACGTGCGTGCGGTGCGCGTGCTGGTGCCGGAAATGCGCGACTGCTACACCGCGCTGGGTATCGTCCATACCCTCTGGCGGCACATTCCGAAAGAATTCGACGACTACATCGCCAACCCCAAGGAAAACGGCTACCGCTCGCTGCACACCGCGGTGATCGGCCCCGAGGGCAAGGTGCTGGAAGTGCAGATCCGCACCCACGCCATGCACGAGGAAGCCGAACTGGGCGTCTGCGCGCACTGGCGCTACAAGGGCACTGACGTCAAATCCAGCTCCAACCACTACGAGGAGAAGATCTCCTGGTTGCGCCAGGTGCTGGAATGGCACGAGGAACTGGGCGATATCGGCGGCCTGGCCGAACAGCTGCGGGTCGATATCGAGCCGGACCGGGTCTACGTTTTCACCCCCGACGGTCATGCCATCGACCTGCCCAAGGGCGCCACGCCACTGGACTTCGCCTACCGCGTGCACACCGAAATCGGCCACAACTGCCGGGGCGCGAAGATCAACGGGCGGATCGTGCCGCTCAACTACAGCCTGCAGACCGGCGAGCAGGTCGAGATCATCACCAGCAAGCACGGCAACCCCAGCCGTGACTGGCTGAACTCGAACCTGGGCTACGTCACCACCTCGCGGGCGCGGGCCAAGATCGTCCACTGGTTCAAGCTGCAGGCGCGCGACCAGAACGTCGCCGCCGGCAAGACCTTGCTCGAGCGCGAACTCAATCGCCTGGGCCTGCCACAAGTGGACTTCGAGCGCCTGGCCGAAAAAGCCAACCTCAAGGCCGCCGAGGACATGTTCGCCTCGCTCGGTGCCGGCGACCTGCGCCTGGCGCACCTGGTCAACGCGGCCCAGCAACTGGTCGAGCCGGAGCGCAGCGGCCACGTCGAGCTGGTGCCGCGCAAGGCCACCGGCTACAAGCCGGGCAAGCGTGGCGACATCCAGATCCAGGGCGTCGGCAACCTGCTCACGCAAATGGCCGGCTGCTGCCAGCCGTTGCCGGGGGATGCGATCGTCGGCTACATCACCCAGGGCCGCGGCGTGACCATCCACCGCCAGGATTGCGCCTCGGTGCTGCAACTGTCCGGGCGCGAGCCGGAGCGGATCATCCAGGTCAGCTGGGGGCCGGTGCCGGTACAGACCTACCCGGTGGATATCATCATCCGTGCCTACGACCGTCCGGGGCTGCTGCGCGACGTCTCCCAGGTCCTGCTCAACGAGCGGATCAACGTACTGGCGGTCAACACCCGCTCGAACAAGGAAGACAACACCGCCTTGATGTCGCTGACCATCGAGATTCCCGGCCTGGATGCGCTCGGGCGCCTGCTGGGGCGGATCTCGCAGTTGCCGAACATCATCGAGACGCGGCGTAACCGTACGCCTTAAGATCGCTATCGCGGGGCATGCCCGCTCCTACACCTGTAGGAGCGGGCATGCCCCGCGATAAGGCCACCACCGAGACCCCGAGATGTACAAACTGGACGACCTGCTCCACCTCATGGCCCGCCTGCGCGACCCGCAGCACGGCTGTCCGTGGGACCTCAAGCAGACCTACGCGACCATCATTCCCTACACCCTCGAAGAAGCCTACGAAGTCGCCGATGCCATCGAGCGCAGCGATTTCGAGCACCTGCAGGGCGAGCTGGGCGACCTGCTGTTCCAGGTGGTCTATTACTGCCAGCTGGCCCGCGAGGAAGGCCGCTTCGAGTTTGCCCAGGTGATCGACAGCATCACCAGCAAGCTGATTCGTCGCCACCCCCATGTATTCCCCACTGGCGAGCTGTATGCGCCGTTGGATACCCCCCGGCTGGACGAAGCCCAGGTCAAGCAGCGCTGGGAGCAGATCAAGGCCCAGGAGCGGGCAGAGAAGGGCGTCCCCGAGCAGCTGTCCCTGCTCGACGATGTCCCCGCCGCCTTGCCGGCCCTGTCCCGGGCCGCCAAGTTGCAAAAGCGCACGGCCCAGGTCGGCTTCGACTGGCCGGATGCCTTGCCGGTGCTGGACAAGGTGCGCGAGGAGCTCGACGAAGTGCTCCAGGCCATGGCCGACAACGACAGCGTGGCGCTGGCCGATGAAGTGGGCGACCTGTTGTTCGCCACGGTCAACCTGGCCCGGCACCTGAAGGTCGACCCGGAAAACGCCCTGCGCGGCGCCAACCAGAAATTTGAACGACGTTTCCGTTTTATCGAACAGGCATTGCGCGACATGGGGCGTCCGATCGAAGATTGCACCCTGGACGACATGGACGCACTGTGGGGCGAAGCCAAACGTCAGGAAAAGAACCTGCCCAGCTGCGGCTGAGCTGAAGCACATAAGTGAGTGAACGATGAGCCTTTCCCTTCGCGACCAATTGCTCAAAGCCGGTCTGGTCAACCAGAAGCAGGTCAAGCAGGTCAACAAAGACCAGAAGAAACAGAAGCGCCTGGAACACAAGGGCCAGGTCGAAGTCGACGACAGCCAGCAGCGCCTGGCCCGTGAAGCCATGGCCGAAAAGGCCGCGCGTGACCAGGAGCTCAACCGCCAGCAGCAGGAGAAGGCCGAGCAGAAGGCCCGTGCCGCCCAGGTCAAGCAGTTGATCGAAGTGTCGCGCCTGCCCAAGCTGAACACCGAGGACTACTACAACTTCGTCGATGACAAGAAGGTCAAGCGCCTGTCGGTCAACGCCCTGATGCGCAGCAAGCTGAGCAGCGGCTCGCTGGCCATCGTCGCCCATGGCGGCGGCTACGAAGTGATTCCGCGGGAAGCGGCAGTGAAGATCCAGGAGCGCGATCCCAAGCGCATCATCCTGCTCAACACCCAGGTGGAAGAGCCGGATGCCGATGATCCGTACGCCGCCTACGTGATCCCGGACGATCTGATGTGGTAAACGACAAACCCCGCTTCGGCGGGGTTTGTTTTGGCTGGCGGAGGGTTATTGCGCTGGCTGTCTGGATTCGAGGAACTCCAGTTCCATGCGGTAGCTGTGGGCCTCATGCTCGTTGTGGAACATGCCCACCAGCTCATCCTGCTGATGCACATCCCAGATGCGCAGGCCGGCTGCCAGGCTTTCGTGGGACATCTTGCTTTCGTCGCGCTCAGTTACTTTGACAGTCATCTGCAAACTCCAGGTTCAGTTAACTGCGGCACCGTGTCGCAGGTCTCTTTTATAGAATTTGTTAGCTGACTAAGTAAATGTTCGGGCCATGAAAGATGTTTCATGGAACAAGGCCCATCGCAGGCTTCGCCAGCTCCCACGGCGATCTCTGTGGGAGCTGGCGAAGCCTGCGATGGGCCAAAAAGAAACCCCGCACAAGGCGGGGTTTCGGGTACTGCGAACAGCCAGGGCGATCAGTTGCCCTTGACCGCCTTGCCGTCGACCGTGCCGTCCAGCAGTACGATCACGTACTCCTTGCCGTCGGTCTCGACCTGGCGCAGCTGGACCAGCAGGTAGTCCCAGTCCTTGGCGAACCACAGCTCGGTGATGCGCTTGCTCTGGCTCGGGTCGCGCACGCGCTCGACCTTGATGGCATCGACCTGGCCGGTCTTGGTGGTGACCTTTTCGGTGCCCAGCACGCGGAAGTCGTAGGTGTCGATCTCGTCGCCATCGACCACCTGGTAGCTCACGCTCTTCTTGCCGGCGGCGATGTCATGCTGCAAGGCCAGCTGGTAGGTGGACTTGTCCAGCACGCCACGGTTGAGCGGCAGCTTGATCGCGTCGCCACGGTCGGTACCGGTGATGAGCTTGCCGTTCCAGTCGAAATTCAGGTCGACCTTCTTGGCCTTGCCCAAGCCGCCACGTTCGAAGTGGTAGGTCTGTGGCAGCAGGGTGTCCTTGTCCAGTTTAAGGGTGCTTTGCTCGGTCAGGCTGGCGATCATCATCGACGCCTTGAAGTTGAGGCTCCAGGTACCGTCGGCTTTCTTTTCCAGGCTGCGCTCGGCGGTGCCGCTCATGGGCAGCTGTTTCCAGTCGGCGGTGTAGCTGGCCGAGAACGGCTTCAGATCGGCTGCCTGGAGCGGCAGTGCGAGCACGGCGAGAGCGAAGAGCAGGGCGCGACGCATAATATCTCCTAGGGTCGAATCAAGTGGCCTGTGGCCGCCAGCGGTTGGTCATCCAGTAGAGCACCGTGCTCGCCCAGGCGCAAACGTCCTTCGGCGAACCAGCGCACAGCCAGGGGGTAAATCCGGTGTTCCTGGCCGTGAACCCGTTGTGCCAGACGCTCTGGTGTGTCGTCCGGCTCCACCGGTATCACTGCTTGTACGACCAGCGGCCCGCCGTCGAGTTCCTCGGTGACGAAGTGCACGCTGCAGCCATGCTCCGCATCGCCGGCCTCGAGGGCCCGCTGATGGGTGTGCAGGCCCTTGTACTTGGGTAGCAGGGACGGGTGGATGTTCAGCAGGCGCCCCTGGTAGTGGCGGACGAAGCCGGCACTCAGGATGCGCATGAAACCGGCCAGCACCACCAGCTGCGGCTGGTAGCCGTCGATCAGCTCGACCAGTGCCGCGTCGAAGGCCTCGCGGCCGTCGAAGGCCTTGTGGTCGAGCACGGCGGTGTCGATGCCGGCGGCACGGGCGCGCTCAAGGCCATAGGCATCGGCGCGGTTGGAAACCACGGCGCGGATCCGTACCGGGGAATCCCCGGCACGGGCGCTGTCGATCAGGGCTTGCAGGTTGCTGCCGGAACCCGACAGCAACACCACTACATCGCAGGTCTCGCTCGGCATCAGTGCGCCTTGACGTTTTTCAGCTCGACCTGGGCAGCGCCTTCGGCGGCGACGCCGATCTGGCCGATGACCCATGGCTGCTCGCCGGAGTCACGCAGGTTCTTCAGGGCGACTTCGACCTGGTCCTGGGCCACGCAGATGACCATGCCGACGCCGCAGTTCAGGACGCGGTGCATTTCGTGCTCGTCGACGTTGCCTTGCTCCTGCAGCCAGTTGAACACCGCTGGACGCTCCCAGCTGGCGACGTCAACGATGGCCTGGGCGCCTTTTGGCAGGACGCGCGGGATGTTGTCGAGCAGGCCGCCACCGGTGATGTGGGCCATGGCCTTGACGGCGCCGGTGTCCTTGATCAGCTTGAGCAGTGGCTTGACGTAGATGCGGGTCGGCGCCATCAGCAGTTCGGTCAGCGGCTGGCCGTCGAGCTGGATGCTCTCGATGTCGGCACCGGCGACTTCGATGATCTTGCGGATCAGCGAGTAGCCGTTGGAGTGCGGGCCGGAGGACGGCAGGGCGATCAGCGCGTCGCCGGTAGCGACCTTGGAGCCGTCGATGATTTCGGCCTTTTCCACCACGCCGACGCAGAAGCCGGCCAGGTCGTAGTCTTCGCCTTCGTACATGCCAGGCATTTCAGCGGTTTCACCGCCGACCAGGGAGCAGCCGGCCAGTTCGCAGCCGGCGCCGATGCCGGTGACCACGGTGGCGGCGACGTCGACGTTGAGCTTGCCGGTGGCGTAGTAGTCGAGGAAGAACAGCGGCTCGGCACCGCAAACCACCAGGTCGTTGACGCACATGGCGACCAGGTCCTGGCCGATGCTGTCATGCTTGTTCAGGTTCAGCGCCAGGCGCAGCTTGGTGCCGACGCCGTCGGTACCGGAGACCAGAACCGGCTGCTTGTAGCCGGCCGGGATTTCGCAGAGGGCGCCAAAACCGCCCAGGCCGCCCATGACTTCCGGGCGCGCCGTGCGCTTGGCAACGCCTTTGATGCGTTCGACCAATGCTTCACCGGCGTCGATGTCTACACCGGCGTCCTTGTAGCTCAGGGAGGGTTGCTTGCTCATGATCCAGGCCTTTAGGGGGAGGGATTCGGGGGAATCGACCGTGACCTGCCAGGCATTTCGGAGGGTATTCCGGCTGCCTGACCGTCGCCGGTCTGCGAAGGCGCGCGATTTTATCAGGGTTGCCCGGTAGCGGCCATCCTCAGGCCGACGGGCAGGGCCCAGATCCGTTAAAAAATATGCTTTCACGGTGTCCGACTGGTTGCCAGGGCGCAGGCTGTATAAGGTATAGCAAGGCAATGGGATGAATTTGTCGGCGCTGACCGAATGTTTTGCAGGGTGCTGCGGTCTATGGGCAACTGCCCGCAAGCATCGCTTCTTTATTACCAGGACAGGAATCCTTCATGCGTTTGCGAAATTACCTGGCCGTTGGCTGTCTGGCCTTCTGGGCACTGTCGGCCCAGGCCGAAACCCTCTCCGGCCTGTATCAGGTCCGCGAACCGGTCGAGGGGCAGGGCGCCGAAGCCCGCGCCCAGGCCACCGGAAAAGCCCTCGAGACCCTCGTGCTGCGCCTGACCGGCGACCCCAAGGCGGTGCAGGGTCCGGCCCTGGCGGCGCTGCGCAAGGATCCGCAGCAGATCATCAGCCAGTTCGGCTTCGAAGCAGGTCCCCCGCAAACCGTGCTGGTGGATTTCGATCCGGGCAGCACCGAACGCACCTTGCGCCAGGCCGGCCTGGCCCTGTGGGGTAACAACCGGCCCTCGATCCTGGGCTGGTGGTTGAACGACAGCAGTGAAGGTTCCAGCCTGGTCGGCGACGGCCAGGGCAGTGCCGAACCGCTGCGCCGCGCTGCCCGGCACCGCGGCCTGCCGCTGCGCCTGCCGCTGGCCGACCTTGATGAACAACTGGTGGCGACGGCGAAGAACCTCGAAGGTTCGGATCCGGCGCCCTTGCGCGGCGCTTCCGAGCGCTACGGTGCCGATGCGCTGCTGGCCGTGCATGCCAGTGAGGCCGATGGCAAGTGGCAGGGGACCTGGCACCTGTGGCTGGGCAACCAGCGCGAGCAGGGCAAGGTCGAAGCTGCCGACCAGGCGGCCCTGACCGATGCCGTGATGCTGGCGGTCAGCAGCCGCCTGGCGCCGCGTTTTGTCGCTCGTCCTGGCGCCAGCAGTGAAATGCAGGTGCAGATCCAGGGCATGAACCTGGCGCGCTATGCCGAACTCGGCCGGGTACTGGAGCCCTATGGCGCACGCCTGAACCGGGCCCAGGGCGATACCCTGACCTGGCAGCTGACCGGTAACCCGGATCAACTGCGCGCCCAGCTGGGCCTGGCCAAGCTCCAGGAGCTGCCCGCCGAGCCGCCGGCGCCGCAACCTGTGGTCGACCCGGCCAACCCGCTCGCCACCCAGGCTGCTGTGGCAACACCCTTCAACGGGCTGCGTTTTCGTTGGTAACCCCTGACCTGGCCTGGAGCCGTTCATGACTGATATGCGTCGCTGGGTGTGGCTCGGCGTGGTGCTATTGTGCGCCGCGCTGCTGTACTGGCTGCACCCGATCCTTTCACCTTTTCTGGTCGGCATCCTGCTGGCCTACCTGGCCGACCCGCTGGTCGACCGCCTGGAGCGTGCCGGGTTGTCCCGCACCTGGGGCGTAGTGCTGGTATTCACCCTGTTCACCCTGCTGCTGACCCTGTTGCTGCTGGTCCTGGTGCCGATGCTGGCCAGGCAGCTGGTCCGGCTTTACGAAGTGGCGCCGCAGATGCTCGACTGGCTGCAGCACGACGCCTTGCCCTGGGTGCAAATGCGCCTTGGTCTGGCCGAAGGCTTCTGGAAGTTCGACAAGATCAAGGCCGCCATCAGTGCCCACATGGGTCAGACCACCGATATCGTCGGGGTTATCCTGTCCCAGGCCACGGCGTCGGGGCTGGCACTGCTGGGCTGGCTGGCCAACCTGGTGCTGATCCCGGTGGTGAGCTTTTACCTGCTGCGCGACTGGGACCTGATGATGGCCAAGATCCGCAGCCTGCTGCCGCGCCAGCGCGAAGCGCGGGCGGTGGCCCTGGCCGGGGAGTGCCACGAAGTGCTCGGCGCCTTTGTCCGTGGCCAGTTGCTGGTGATGTTGGCCTTGGGCGTGATCTATGCCTCCGGCCTGATGCTGGTTGGGCTGGAACTCGGCCTGCTGATCGGCCTGCTGGCGGGGCTGGCGGCCATCGTGCCTTATATGGGGTTCATCATCGGCATCGGCGCGGCAATGATTGCCGGCCTGTTCCAGTTTGGCGGCGACCCCTACCCGTTGCTCGGCATTGCTGCGGTGTTCATGGTCGGCCAGGTCCTGGAGGGCACGGTCCTGACGCCGCTGCTGGTGGGGGATCGCATCGGCCTGCACCCGGTGGCGGTGATCTTCGCGATCCTGGCCGGCGGCGAGCTGTTCGGCTTCACCGGGGTGCTGCTGGCCCTGCCGGTGGCGGCGGTGATCATGGTGCTGTTGCGCCACGTGCATGACCTTTATAAAGAGTCGGACATCTATGCCGGCGATATCGACCCGGATCTCTAGGTTGATAGCCAAGTGCTTGCATCGGTTGTCACCTGCCGATGCAAGCCTTTGATTTTGCTTGTGGTCCACGCCGATTGTGCGACCGGCGCCACGGGTATAAACTTTGCAGACTTTTCACAAAAGGCCCCTTGTGGTTCTTCGGATCCGCCCAGCCAGCATGAAACCGATCCAGTTGCCCCTGGGTGTGCGTCTGCGTGATGACGCCACCTTCATCAACTACTATCCGGGTGCCAACGCCGCCGCATTGGGCTACGTCGAGCGACTCTGCGAAGCCGACGCCGGCTGGACCGAAAGCCTGATCTACCTCTGGGGCAAGCAGGGTGTCGGTCGTACCCACCTGTTGCAGGCCGCCTGCCTGCGTTTCGAGCAACTGGGCGAGCCTGCTGTCTACCTGCCGCTGGCGCAACTGCTCGACCGCGGCGTCGAACTGCTGGATAACCTGGAACAGTATGAACTGGTCTGCCTGGACGACCTGCATGTGATTGCCGGCAAGCCGGAGTGGGAAGAGGCCATGTTCCACCTGTTCAACCGCCTGCGTGACAGCGGCCGGCGCCTGCTGCTGGCGGCCTCCAGTTCGCCGCGGGAACTGCCGATCAAGCTCGCCGACCTCAAGTCGCGCCTGACCATGGCGCTGATCTTCCAGATGCGCGGGCTGTCGGACGAAGACAAGCTGCGCGCCCTGCAACTGCGCGCTTCGCGTCGCGGCCTGCACCTTACCGATGAGGTCGGGCATTTCATCCTGACCCGCGGCACCCGTAGCATGAGTGCATTGTTCGACCTGCTCGAACGCCTCGACCAGGCCTCGTTGCAGGCTCAACGCAAGCTCACCATCCCGTTTTTGAAAGAAACTTTGGGCTGGTAAGGCAGGCACTAGAGCCTCGCCACATAAAAGTCACATTTTTTTCGATTGAATTTGCAAATCGATGCGATAGAGGGCATAGTCGCGCCTTCACTAAATCAAAAGACACGGTCGTGCCCATGCTAAAGCGCTTCGCACCCCTCGTGCCCCTCGCACTTGTGACCCTGCTTTTTGGCTGCGCGGCCCATGGCCCAGTTTCGCAGCAGCAGGCTCAACAACCGGTGGCCACCCAGGCCTCGGCCAAATCCTCCAGCGCATCGCTGTTCGAGGAAGAGCTGGCCACCGAAGAAGATCTGCATAATTTCGCCAGCAGCAAGCCTTACCAGCTGCCGGCCCTGGCCGACAACATCCTCGAGCGTGGCATGTCGCTGATCGGTACCCGTTACCGTTTTGGTGGCACCTCCGAGCAGTCCGGCTTTGATTGCAGCGGTTTCATCGGTTATCTGTTCCGCGAAGAGGCCGGCCTGAACCTGCCGCGCTCGACCCGCGAAATGATCAACGTGAATGCTCCGCTGGTTGCTCGCAACAACCTCAAGCCAGGCGACCTGCTGTTCTTCAGCACCAATGGTCGCGGCCGCGTGAGCCACGCCGGGATCTACCTGGGCGACGATCAGTTCATCCACTCCAGCAGCCGCCGCAGCGGTGGCGTGCGCATCGACAAGCTCGGTGACCGCTACTGGAGCAAGACCTTTATCGAAGCCAAACGTGCACTGGCCATGGCACCGACCGAGACCGTTATCTCGCGTAACTGATCATGAGCCTTGCAACCTCACGGCGACGTAGCTGAAAAGCGCGTCGCCGTGCGTGTTTACAGAAAGCGTCTAATCTAAATTCTCACCTATTTTCCCGCTCACCCCGGGACGGCTTCAGACAGGATGTTCTGACCATGGCGATTCAGGCGCGCTTCGCTCTCCTTTCCCTGCTGGCACTGCTCGGTGCCTGCTCTAGCCATGCCCCGACCCCGTCCAAGGTAGTCGAGCCTGTGGTCATGGCGCCTCAGGTGTACTTTTCTCCAGTTGCCGACGATGTCCTGTTCCGGGCCCTGGGTTTGGTGGGTACGCCCTATCGCTGGGGCGGCAACACACCGGATTCGGGCTTCGATTGCAGTGGCCTGATCGGTTACGTCTACCGTGACGCAGCGGGTATATCCTTGCCGCGCTCGACCCGGGAAATGATCGGCATTCGTGCGCCGAACATCCAGCGCAATGACCTGCAGTCCGGTGATCTGGTGTTCTTTGCCACCAATGGCGGGTCCCAGGTCAGTCATGCCGGGATCTATGTCGGGGAAGGGCGTTTCGTCCATGCGCCGGCCACCGGTGGCACCGTTCGTCTGGATTATCTGGCCAACAGCTACTGGCAAAAAGCTTATCTGAATGCCAAGCGCGTGCTGCCCCCTGCGTTGGCGCGCATTCCCTGAGATGTGAGATCAACTGTCTTTGTGGGGGTGGGCCCCGTTGTGATGTATGAGCTACATCGCATCGCGGGGCAAGCCCGCTCCCACAGCAGTCCAGGTGGGAGCGGGCTTGCCCCGCGACAGGGTTACTTCACCTTGCTCACCCGCCAGATCGTATTGCCCACATCATCGGCCACCAGCAATCCCCCACGCTGATCGTTGATGACCCCCACCGGTCGCCCCCTGGCTTTGCCGTCAGCGTCAAGAAAGCCGGTCAACAGGTCGATCGGCTTGCCTGCCGGTCGGCCGGACGTGCTGAAGGGCACGAAAATCACCTTGTAGCCACTGTGCGGCTTGCGGTTCCAGGAGCCGTGCTGGCCGATGAATGCGCCTTGCTCGAACGGCGGCGGTAGTACGCCGGGCTCGGCGAAGGTCAGGCCCAGTGAGGCGGTGTGCGGGCCTACGGCGTAGTCCGGGGCAATGGCCGAGGCCACCTGTTGCGGATCCTGTGGATTGACCCGCTGGTCGACGTTCTGGCCATAGTAGCTGTATGGCCAGCCATAAAAACCGCCGTCCTTGACCGAGGTGATGTAGTCGGGCACCAGGTCGCTGCCGATCTCATCGCGCTCGTTGACCGCCGTCCACAGGTGTCCGGTGTGTGGCTCCCAGGCCATGCCGTTGGGGTTGCGCAGGCCCGAGGCGAAAATGCGCGTTTGACCGCTGGCCGGGTCGATTTCCCAAATCGCGGCGCGGCCTTTTTCCTGCGCCATGCCGTGTTCGCCGACATTGCTGTTGGAGCCCACTGTCACGTAGAGCTTCTTGCCGTCGCGGCTGGCGATCACGTTCTTGGTCCAGTGGTGATTCAGCCGCCCACCGGGCAGCTCGGCTACCAGTGTGCCAGGGCCCGTGATCGCCATGCTGCCGGGCTCATAGTGAAAGCGCAGCAAGCGATCGGTATCGGCCACGTAGAAGTCGTTGCCCACCAGGGCCATGCCGAAGGGTGAGTTGAGGTTGTCGATGAAAGTGGTGCGGATTTCGGCCACGCCATCCCGGTCGCTGTCGCGCAACAGGCTGATGCGGTTGGGGCTGGGCACGGCGGCGCCAGCACGGCCCATGGCCTTTTTCATCACCCAGCCCCGTATTCCCTTGTTGTCGTCAGGCTTGGGCGGGGCGTTGGTTTCAGCCACCAGTACGTCGCCATTGGGCAGTACGTACAGCCAGCGCGGGTGATCCAGCCCTTCGGCGAAGGCCGCCACCCGGGTGCCGGGTGCCGTCGAAGGCCTGGCGCCCCGGGGCCAGCCCACCGCCGGGGCGATGTTGACGGTTGGAATCAGGGTCTTGTTCGGCTCGGGGAGTTGGGGGGACGGACCGTACCCGTCACTGACCTGCAGGCGGGCGGTTTCGCCGCAGCCGCTCAATCCAGCGCTCATTGCCAGCAGCAGCGCTATCGGAGTCTTGCCCATTGTGGTGACCTCACGAAGTTGGCCTCTTTGGCAGTAGAGGACGGCCGCGTTCGCGAGGTTCCCTTGGTGGCGGGCGGATCAGGCCTGCTTGAGCAGCAGGGCGACCCCGGGGTGATACTGCCCGGCTTCGTTGTGCAACTTGCGATAGGCGTACGGAAAGTACCAGGCAATGGCACAGGCGGTGTGCTTGTGCAGGTCGTCGACCAGGTCCTGGAGTTCTTCGGGGCTGGCGTGTTGGCCGGCTTTCCAGGGGCTGGCGAAGAGGGCGGCGACTTTCAGCTGGCTTGGTGCTGCGACCTGGCGGGCGGCTTGTACGGTTTCGGCCAGGGCATTGGCCAGGTCAAGCCGGGCGATCCGTGGCCAGCGCTGGCTGGCCTGCAGGTAGGCGGCTTCTTCGCGGCTGGCGATATACAGGTCGCAACGACCGTCGCGATCACCGTCTTCGCGCTGCTTCTTGCTCTGGTGCTGCGCCAAGGTCACCAACTCGGCTTGCCAGGCCGCCGCTGACAGCAAACCGAGGTTGGCCTGGGCGCCGTGCCAGTAGGCGGCTTCGCCATCGCCCAGCACCTGGTTGAATCGATCGATGCATTCGACCCAGCGTTCCAGCACCGGACGCAGGAATTCCAGGCGTGTGTTGTTGATGATCAGGCCTTGCATGCTGCTCTCTCCTTTATCATTGTGATCGAGTACAGCCAGTTTATGGCTATTTGATATCACTGAAATCAGGGTGACACAAGATGACAAGGTCGCCATTGATCCAGGCCGGTAGGGCGCCTTTCATTGACGCTCCCGGTGCAACCCTCTAACCTTCGCGACTTGTTTCAGGTGCTCTGTGGGCTGTGGCCTGGCAGGGTGAAACAGGGAAGCCGGTGGGCGCGCAAAGGCGCGCGAATCCGGCGCTGCCCCCGCAACGGTAGGTGAGTCAAGGCCGCGCATGGCCACTGGGTGCCCGCACCCGGGAAGGCGCGCGACCCGGGTGTTCATGGCCCCGCTCACAAGCCCGGAGACCGGCCTGTCACAGTCAACGGCATCACGGAGGGTGATGCGCGGTTTCTTCGGCTTCGTGCCGCAGCCCTGCGCGTTTCTCCGTCTGCCTTATCCATTCATCTGTTGCCCATCCTTCGCCGCGAAACCTGTGCAGCCCCGTGC
This sequence comes from Pseudomonas sp. BJa5, assembly GCF_030272875.2. NCBI lineage: Bacteria > Pseudomonadati > Pseudomonadota > Gammaproteobacteria > Pseudomonadales > Pseudomonadaceae > Pseudomonas > Pseudomonas sp. BJa5. The sequence continues at coordinate 132,909 of NZ_JALRNG020000003.1, read as the reverse complement.
TGCTACGCTCGTTGCGGTTGGCCGACAGTGGTTTGCGGAGAACTTCGATGACTGAATCCACCGAGCGTGACGAACGCCACCTGGCCCGTATGCAGCGCAAGAAGGCGGTAATCGACGAGCGTATCGCCAACGCCCCCAACGAGTGCGGCCTGCTGCTGGTGCTCAGCGGCAATGGCAAGGGCAAGAGCAGCTCGGCCTTCGGCATGCTGGCGCGGGCCATGGGCCACGGCATGCAGTGCGGCGTGGTGCAGTTCATCAAGGGCCGCAACAGCACCGGTGAAGAGCTGTTCTTCCGCCGCTTTCCCGAGCAGGTGCGCTATCACGTGATGGGCGAGGGCTTCACCTGGGAAACCCAGGACCGCCAGCGCGACATCGCCGCCGCCGAAGCCGCCTGGGCCGTGTCCCGGCAGATGCTGCAGGACCCGAGCATCGCCTTCGTGGTGCTCGATGAGCTGAACATCGCCCTCAAGCACGGCTACCTCGACCTCGACCAGGTACTCAGCGACCTGCAGGCGCGCCCGCCGATGCAGCATGTGATCGTCACCGGTCGCGGGGCCAAGGACGAGATGATCGAACTGGCCGACACCGTCACCGAGATGGGCATGATCAAGCACGCCTTCCAGGCCGGCATCCGTGCCCAGAAGGGCGTCGAACTATGAGTCTGACCCGGCACTGCCCGGCGGTCCTGATCGCCGCGCCGGCATCGGGGCAGGGCAAGACCACGGTGACCGCCGCCCTGGCACGCCTGCACCGTAACCAGGGGCGCAAGGTGCGGGTGTTCAAGTGTGGCCCGGATTTCCTCGACCCGATGATTCTCGAGCGGGCCAGCGGCGCGCCGGTGTACCAGCTGGATCTGTGGATGGTCGGTGAACAGGAAAGCCGGCGTCTGTTGTGGGAAGCAGCAGGCGAGGCCGACCTGATTCTGATCGAAGGGGTCATGGGCCTGTTCGACGGCACGCCGTCGAGCGCCGACCTGGCGCGTCACTTCGGCGTGCCGGTGCTGGCGGTGATCGACGGCACGGCCATGGCCCAGACCTTCGGCGCCCTGGCCCTGGGCCTGGCGCGCTACCAGCCCGACCTGCCGTTCGCCGGGGTGCTGGCCAACCGCGTCGGCACCCTGCGTCATGCCCAGTTGCTCGAAGGCAGCCTGACCGAGGGCCTGCGCTGGTATGGCGGCCTGTCGCGGGAAACCGGCATCGAACTGCCGAGCCGCCACCTGGGCCTGGTCCAGGCCAGTGAGCTCAATGACCTGGACCTGCGCCTGGACGCTGCTGCCGAGGCCCTGGGAGCCAGTTGCGAATCGTCGTTGCCGCCACCGGTGGCGTTCGCGGCGCCGAGCGAGTTGAACATCGAGCCGTTGCTCGAAGGCGTCACCATTGCAGTGGCCCGGGATGAAGCCTTTGCCTTCACCTATGGCGCCAACCTCGACCTGCTGCGGGCCATGGGCGCTGAGCTGGCGTTCTTCTCGCCGCTGCGTGACGCCTGCCTGCCAGAGGCGGACAGCCTGTACCTGCCGGGCGGATATCCGGAGCTGCACCATCAGGCGCTGGCCGCCAATGCGCCGATGCTCGGCGCCATTCGCGCCCACCACCAGGCGGGCAAGCCCGTGCTCGCCGAATGTGGTGGCATGCTCTACCTGCTCGATGCCCTGACCGATGTGGCCGGCGAGCGTGCCGAACTGCTGGGCCTGCTGCAGGGCGAAGCGGTGATGCAGAAGCGCCTGGCTGCCCTGGCCCTGCAGGCGGTGGAGCTGCCCGAGGGCAACCTGCGCGGGCACACCTATCACCACTCCCTGACCAGCACCGCGCTGGAGCCGATCGCTCGTGGCCAGAGCCCCAATGGCGGCCGCGGCGCCGAAGCGGTCTATCGCTGCGGGCGGCTGACCGCGTCCTACGTGCATTTCTATTTCGCCTCCAACCCCCGGGCGGCGGCGGCGCTGTTGGCACCATGAGCGACCAGGCCTTTACCGATGCCGAGCGCGCGGCGGTGTATCGCGCGATTGGCGAGCGCCGCGACATGCGCCATTTCATCCCGGGTGAAGTGGCGCCCGAGCTGCTCGCACGCCTGCTGCAAGCCGCGCATCAGGCGCCCAGCGTCGGCCTGATGCAGCCCTGGCGCTTTATCCGGATTACCGACCGCAGCCTGCGCCAGCGTATCCAGCGCCTGGTGGAGGAGGAGCGGGTGCGCACCGCCCAAGCGCTGGGCGAGCGTTCCGACGAATTCATGCAGCTCAAGGTCGAAGGCATCAACGACTGCGCCGAATTGCTGGTGGCGGCGTTGATGGATGACCGCGAGAAACACATTTTCGGTCGCAGGACCCTGCCGGAAATGGACCTGGCGTCGCTGTCGTGCGCCATCCAGAACCTCTGGCTGGCCGCCCGCGCCGAAGGGCTGGGCATGGGCTGGGTGTCGCTGTTCGAGCCGGCGGCACTGGCCGCGCTGCTGGGTATGCCGGCAGGTGCCAAGCCACTGGCGATCCTCTGCCTGGGACCGGTCCAGGCGTTCTACCCGGCACCGATGCTGGCCCTCGAAGGCTGGGCGACGGTGCGGCCCTTGAGTGACATGCTGTTCGAAAACCAGTGGGGAGAGTCTTGATGAGTGTGGCGTTGCTGAGTGTTGCCGGCGTGGCGCTGGATGCGCTGTGGGGGGAGCCCGAGCGTCGGCATCCACTGGTGGCGTTCGGTCGCCTGGCCGGGCGTCTGGAGCAGCGTTTCAATGCCGGGGGGCGCGGTTGGCGCAGCCATGGCGTCACCGCCTGGTTCCTGGCGGTAATCCCCTTGACCCTGCTGATTACCGTGCTGTCCTGGCTGCCCTATATCGGTTGGCTGGTGGAGGTGCTGGCGCTGTACTGCGCCCTGGGCCTGCGCAGCCTGGGTGAACACGTGATCCCGGTGGCCAGCGCCTTGCGCAGCGGTGACCTGGAGCAGGCACGTCAGCGCGTCAGCTACCTGGTCAGCCGCGAAACCCGCGAACTGGACGAAACCGCCGTGGCCCGGGCTGCAACCGAATCGGTGCTGGAAAACGGCAGCGATGCGGTGTTCGCCGCCTTGTTCTGGTTTATCGTCGCCGGTGCGCCGGGGGTGGTGCTCTATCGCCTGAGCAACACCCTGGACGCCATGTGGGGCTATCGCAACGAGCGCTTCGAGCGCTTCGGCTGGGCGGCGGCACGCATCGACGATGTGCTCAACTACATTCCGGCACGGCTGGTGGCCCTGACCTACGCCGTGCTCGGCAAGACCCGCCTGGCCCTGAGCTGCTGGCGTCGCCAGGCGCCCTTGTGGGACAGTCCCAACGCCGGCCCGGTAATGGCGGCCGGGGCGGGGGCGCTGGGGGTGGAGCTGGGCGGACCTGCGGTCTATCACGGCGAACTGCACGAGCGCACGCGCCTGGGCGAAGGCCCGGCGGCTGACGCCGACGCCATCGAGCGCGGCTGGCGTCTGGTGTGCAAGGGGGTCTGGTTGTGGCTGCTGTTGTTGTGCCTGGGAGCGGAACTCTATGCTTGAACACGGCGGGCGCCTGCAGCGCGCCATCCAGCACTACGGCATTGCCCGGGAAGACTGGCTGGACCTGTCCAGTGGCATCGCCCCCTGGTCCTATGCCATTCCCGAGATTCCCTTGCGTGCCTGGGCGCGCCTGCCGGAAACCGATGACGGCCTGGAACAGGCGGCGAGCGCCTATTACGGCGCCGAATCACTGCTGCCGGTCGCCGGCTCCCAGGCGGCGATCCAGGCCTTGCCGCAGCTGCGTGGCCGGAGCAAAGTCGGGGTGTTGTCGCCGTGCTATGCCGAGCATGCCGAGGGCTGGCGGCGCGCCGGTCATGAACTGATAGAGCTTCGGGAAGACCAGGTCGAGCAGCAGCTCGACAGCCTCGATGTGCTGGTGGTGGTCAACCCGAACAACCCCACTGGCCGGCTGGTGCCCGCCGAACAGCTGCTGGACTGGCATGCCCGCCTGGCGTCTCGTGGCGGCTGGCTGCTGGTCGATGAAGCCTTCATGGACAACACCCCGCAGCACAGCATCGCCGCGCACGCCGATCGCCCCGGGCTGATCGTGCTGCGTTCGTTCGGCAAGTTCTTCGGCCTGGCCGGTGTGCGCCTGGGCTTTGCCCTGGCCGAACGCGCCTTGTTGTTACAGCTCGCCGAACTGCTGGGCCCCTGGACCGTCAGCGGCCCGACCCGCATTCTCGGCCAGGCCTGCCTGCTCGACACCGCCGCGCACCAGCAGCAGATCATCCGCTGCACCGAGGCCAGCCAGCGCCTGGCGCGCGTGCTCGGTGCTGCCGGCTTTGCCCCAACCGGAGGCTGTGACCTGTTCCAGTACCTGGTCAGCGACCAGGCGCTGCGGCTGCATGAGTTCATGGCCCGGCGCGGCATCCTCCTGCGCCTGTTCACAGCGCCATTGAGCCTGCGCTTCGGCCTGCCGGCCAGCGACCAGGATTTCCAGCGCCTGGAGCAGGCCTTCAACGATTATCGCAAGGAACACCCATGAGTACCCTGATGGTGCAGGGCACCACCTCCGATGCCGGCAAGAGCACCCTGGTCACCGCCCTGTGCCGCTGGCTGCTGCGCCAGGGCGTGGCGGTGGTGCCGTTCAAGCCGCAGAACATGGCGCTCAACAGCGCGGTGACCGCCGACGGCGGCGAGATCGGCCGGGCCCAGGCGGTCCAGGCCCAGGCGGCGGGGCTTGCGCCGCACACCGACATGAACCCGGTGCTGCTCAAGCCCAACAGCGACACCGGCGCCCAGGTGATCGTCCACGGCCGCGCGGTCACCAGCATGAATGCGGTGGCGTACCACGACTACAAGACCATCGCCATGCAGGCGGTGATGGCCTCCCACCAGCGCTTGAGCGCCGCGTATCCTGTGGTGATGGTCGAAGGGGCCGGCTCGCCGGCCGAGATCAACCTGCGTGCCGGCGATATCGCCAACATGGGCTTTGCCGAAGCGGTGGATTGCCCGGTGATCCTGATCGCCGATATCAACCGGGGCGGCGTCTTCGCCCACCTGGTGGGCACCCTGGAGTTGCTGTCGCCCAGCGAGCAGGCGCGGGTCAAAGGCTTTGTCATCAACCGTTTTCGCGGTGACATCGCCTTGCTGCAGCCGGGCCTGGACTGGCTCGAAGCGCGTACCGGCAAGCCGGTGCTGGGCGTACTGCCCTATGTGATGGACCTGCACCTGGAAGCCGAGGACGGCATCGACCAGCGCCAGGGCGACAAGGCGGCGCGTGCGCTCAAGGTGATCGTGCCGGTGCTGCCGCGGATCAGCAACCACACCGACTTCGACCCGCTGCGCCTGCACCCGCAGGTGGACCTGCAATTCATCGGCCCGGGCGACCTCATTCCCCCCGCCGACCTGATCATCCTGCCCGGCTCCAAGAGCGTGCGCGGCGACCTGGCGCAACTGCGTGCCCGTGGCTGGGACCAGGCGATCGCCCGTCACCTGCGCTACGGCGGCAAGCTGCTGGGCATCTGTGGTGGCCTGCAGATGCTCGGCCAGCAGGTGGATGACCCGCTGGGGCTGGAAGGCGCGGCGGGCAGCAGTGAGGGCTTGGGCCTGCTCGATTTCGTCACCGTACTGGAAGCCGAAAAGCAGCTGCGCAACGTCAGCGGTACCCTGGAGCTGGAACAGGCACCGATCGGCGGCTATGAAATTCATGCCGGGGTCACCTCTGGCCCGGCGCTCGAACGGCCGGCGGTGCGCCTGGCGGACGGTCGCTGTGACGGCGCCATCAGCGCCGACGAACAGATCCTCGCCACGTACCTGCACGGTCTGTTCGAAAGCCCGCAGTCCTGCGCGGCGCTGCTGCGCTGGGCCGGCCTGGCGGACGTCGAGCTGATCGATTACCAGGCCCTGCGCGAGCGCGATATCGAGCGCCTGGCCGACCTGGTCGAGCAGCACCTGGATACCACGCGCCTGCGTCACTTGTGCGGACTGAACTGACATGCTCAACCTGATCCTCGGCGGTGCCCGCTCCGGCAAGAGCCGCCTGGCCGAACAACTGGCCGAGCGCAGCGGCTTGCCGGTCACCTACATCGCCACCAGCGAGCCGCTGGATGGTGAAATGAATGCCCGGGTGCAGCTGCACCGCGAGCGCCGGCCGGCCAGTTGGGGGCTGATCGAAGAACCCCTGGCTCTGGCCGATGCCCTGCGCAGCAATGCCAGTGCCGGGCGCTGCCTGCTGGTCGACTGCCTGACCCTGTGGCTGACCAACCTGCTGATGCTGGACGATCCCGAGCGCCTGGCCGCCGAGCGTACGGCCTTGCTCGACTGCCTGGCCACACTGCCGGGCGAGATCATTCTGGTCAGCAACGAAACCGGCCTGGGTGTGGTGCCGATGGGCGAGCTGACCCGGCGTTATGTCGATGAAGCCGGCTGGCTGCACCAGGCCATTGCCGAGCGCTGCCAGCGTGTGGTGCTCACGGTCGCCGGCCTGCCCCTTACCCTCAAAGGAATCGCACCATGAGCCAGAACTGGTGGCTTGAAGCCTGCCGTGCCCTTGACCTGCAAGCCCATGAACAGGCCCTGGCGCGCCAGCAACAATTGACCAAACCGGCAGGCTCGCTGGGGCGCCTGGAACAGATCGCCGTGCAGCTCGCCGGCCTGCAGGGGCAGCTCAAGCCGCGCCTGGATCAGGTCAGTATCGTGATTTTCGCCGGCGATCATGGCGTGGTCGCCGAGGGTATTTCCGCCTATCCCCAGGCGGTGACCGGGCAGATGCTGCAGAACTTTGTCGGCGGTGGTGCGGCGATCAGTGTGCTGGCGCGGCAACTGGGTGCGAAACTGGAGGTGGTCGATCTGGGCACCATCGATACCGCCCTGGAGCTGCCGGGCGTGCTTCATCTTCGTGTTGGCCCGGGCACGGCGAACTTCGCCAAGGTCCCGGCGATGACCCGCGAGCAAGGCCTGCGGGCCCTGCAAGGTGGCCGTGACAGCGCACTGCGTGCGGCGGCCTCTGGCGCGCACTTGTTCATCGGCGGCGAAATGGGCATCGGCAACACCACCGCGGCCAGTGCCCTGGCCTGTGCCTTGCTCGGCTGCCCGGCCAGCGAACTGAGCGGTCCGGGAACCGGCCTGGATGCCGCTGGCGTGCGGCACAAGGCCGAGGTGATCGAGCGGGCCCTCAGGCTGCACGGCGACCTGTCGGCTGATCCGCTGCAGGCCTTGTTCTGCCTTGGCGGTTTTGAAATCGCCGCCCTGGTCGGTGCCTACCTGGGCTGCGCCCAGGCCGGTGTCGCCGTACTGGTCGATGGTTTCATCTGCACCGTGGCTGCGCTGGTGGCGGTGCGCATCAACCCGGCCTGCCGCGACTGGCTGCTGTTCGGCCACCGTGGCGCCGAGCCAGGTCATCGCCGCGTGCTGGCCGAGCTCGACGCCGAGCCGGTGCTGGAGCTCGGCCTGCGCCTGGGCGAGGGCAGCGGTGCCGCCCTCGCGGTACCTTTGCTGCGCCTGGCCTGTGACCTGCACGGGCAGATGGCGACCTTCGCCGAAGCGGCGGTGGCGGACCGTCCGGCATGATTATCGACCTGCTGCGCCATGGCGAAACCGAACTCGGCGGCGGCCTGCGCGGCAGCCTGGACGATGCGCTGACCGCCAGGGGCTGGGAACAGATGCGGGCAGCGGTCGCCGATGGCGGGCCGTGGGATGCCCTGGTCAGTTCGCCCTTGCAACGCTGTGCGCACTTCGCCCGGCAGTTGGGCGAACAGTTGCAGGTGCCGCTGCAACTGGAACCCAGTGTGCAGGAGCTGCATTTCGGCGAGTGGGAAGGGCGCAGCGCCGCCGACCTGATGCTGACCCACGAGCAGCAATTGGGGCAGTTCTGGGCTGATCCTTATGCCTATACACCCCCCGGTGGCGAGGCGGTCAGTGATTTTTCCGCCCGGGTGCTGGATGCCATTGCCGCGCTGCATCGCCAGCACGCCGGCAAGCATGTGCTGCTGGTGACCCACGGCGGAGTGATGCGCCTGCTGCTGGCCCGCGCCCGTGGCCTGCCGCGCGAACAGTTGCTGCAGGTCGAAGTCGGCCATGGCGCCTTGTGCCGGCTTGAGGTGCACGCCGACGGCACCTTGCAGGAGCGCTGAGATGCTGCCGTTCTGGATCGCCCTGCAATTTCTCAGCAGCCTGCCGGTGCGCTTGCCCGGCATGCCGGCCCCCGAGCAGATGGGCCGCTCGCTGTTGTGCTACCCGCTGGTGGGCCTGCTGTTCGGTGGCCTGCTCTGGGGGCTGGACGTCGTGCTCGATGGCAGCCCGTTGTTGCTTCACGCCGCCTTGCTGCTCAGCGCCTGGGTACTGCTCAGCGGCGCCCTGCACCTGGATGGCCTGGCCGACAGTGCCGATGCCTGGCTGGGCGGCTTCGGCGACCGCGAGCGCACCTTGCTGATCATGAAAGACCCGCGCAGCGGGCCGATTGCGGTGGTCACCCTGGTGCTGGTGTTGCTGCTCAAGTTTTGTGCCTTGCTGGCGCTGATCGAACGTGACCAGGCTGTGCTGCTGTTGCTGGCGCCGTTGATTGGCCGTGCAGCGCTGCTGGCGCTGTTCCTCTGCACGCCCTATGTCCGCGCCGGTGGCCTGGGTCAGGCCCTGGCTGATCATCTGCCGCGCCGCAGTGCACGCCTGGTGCTGGTGGCCTGCGTGGGCGCCTGCGGGCTGCTGGCGGGGCTCAACGGGCTTTGGGCGGTGCTGGTGGCGGCCGTGGCCTTCATCGCCTTGCGGCAACTGATGATGCGTCGCCTGGGCGGCACCACCGGCGACACCGCCGGCGCCTTGCTGGAGCTGGTGGAGCTGACGGTATTGCTCGCCCTGGTGCTCTAGGGAAATGAGGAAAAACTTGCCGTCGAAACGATACGGGTATATACACGCATTATGTTGACCAGTGAATGCATCTGCACCCACCTGCGTCGTGCCGCCCGCGGGGTGAGCCGGCATTATGACGAGGCGCTCGAAGGCTTCGGGATCAATGTCGCCCAGTTTTCCCTGTTGCGGCACTTGCGACGTCTCGATCAGCCGAGCATCTCGACCCTGGCCGAGGCCATGGGCCTGGATCGCAGTACCCTGGGGCGCAACCTCAAGGTACTCGAAGCCGAAGGCCTGGTGGCACTGGCCGAAGGGCAGGACCTGCGCAACCGCCTGGTGCTGCTCACCGAGCAGGGCGAGGCCCGTTTGCAGGCCGCGCAACCGGCCTGGGAACAGGCGCAGAAAGGGCTGATCACTACCCTCGGCGAAGGCCAGCGTGAAGAGCTGGTGCGCCTGCTGGAACTGTTGTCCTGATTGATACGAATAAAAGCGGGTATATACCCGCATAACCTTGCGGCTTCCAGGAGAGAACAAGCATGACATCGGTATGGCGAACCAGCGGTTGGATTCTTCTGGGGGCGGCGTTGATCCTCGCCCTGTCCCTGGGGGTGCGGCATGGCTTCGGTCTGTTCCTGGCGCCCATGAGCGCGGACTTCGGCTGGGGGCGTGAAGTCTTCGCCTTCGCCATTGCCCTGCAGAACCTGATCTGGGGCCTGGCCCAGCCCTTCGCCGGCGCCCTGGCCGACCGCCTGGGGGCGGCCAGGGTGGTGATCGTCGGCGGTATTCTCTATGCCATCGGCCTGGTGCTGATGGGCATGTCCGATTCGGCCCTGAGCCTGTCGCTCAGTGCCGGTCTGCTGATCGGTATCGGCCTGTCCGGTACCTCGTTCTCGGTGATTCTCGGCGTGGTCGGCCGCGCCGTGCCGGCCGAGAAGCGCAGCATGGCCATGGGCATCGCCAGTGCGGCAGGCTCCTTCGGCCAGTTCGCCATGCTGCCGGGCACCCTCGGCCTGATCGGCTGGCTGGGCTGGTCGGCGGCCTTGCTGGTGCTGGGGCTGGCGGTGGCCTTTATCGTGCCACTGGTGAGCCTGCTCAAGGACCGCCCGCTGCCAGCCCATGGCGCCGAGCAAACCCTTGGTCAGGCCCTGCGCGAAGCCTGTTCGCACTCCGGTTTCTGGCTGCTGGCGCTGGGCTTTTTCGTCTGCGGTTTCCAGGTGGTGTTCATCGGCGTGCACCTGCCGGCCTACCTGGTCGACCAGCACCTGCCCGCCACGGTCGGCACCACGGTGCTGGCCCTGGTCGGTCTGTTCAATATCGTCGGCACCTACACCGCCGGCTGGCTGGGTGGGCGCATGTCCAAACCGCGCCTGCTGACGGCCCTGTACCTGCTGCGGGCGGTGGTGATCGTGCTGTTCCTGTGGGCGCCGGTGACCCAGTTCAGCGCCTACCTGTTCGGTATCGCCATGGGCTTGTTGTGGCTGTCGACCGTGCCGCTGACCAACGGCACGGTGGCGACCCTGTTCGGCGTGCGCAACCTGTCGATGCTCGGCGGTATCGTCTTCCTGTTCCACCAGCTGGGCGCATTCCTCGGCGGTTGGCTGGGCGGGGTGGTGTATGACCAGACCGGTAACTACGACCTGGTCTGGCAGATCTCGATCCTGCTCAGCCTGCTGGCGGCGGCGCTCAACTGGCCGGTGCGCGAGCGTCCTGTGGCGCGCTTGCAGGCGCAAGCGGCATGAACCGCCTGGCCCTGCGCGGACTGCTGGCCCTGGCGGCGGCGTTGCTGCTGGCACTGGCCTGGTGGGGCTGGCATGAGGGCGGCCTGGCGCTGATGCAGTTGGGCATGGGCGTGTGCTAGGAGTACTCTGCAATCTCCAAGGCGGTTCAACGGAGAGAGAACGATGCGCACACGCTGGATGTTGGCTCCACTGTTTACCCTGATGGCCGCCGCGGGCGCGCAGGCGGCCGATTGCCCGGCGCTGCTTACCGGCAGCCTGCCGGAACTGCGCGGCAAGGAGCAGATCGACCTGTGCCAGCGCTTTGCCGGCAAGCCGCTGGTGGTGGTCAATACCGCCAGCTACTGTGGCTTTGCACCGCAGTTCGAGGGCCTGGAAGGGGTCTACAAGACCTACCATGGGCAAGGCCTGGAGATGCTCGGGGTGCCCTCCAACGACTTCAAGCAGGAAGACGCCGACGCCGAGAAAACGGCCAAGGTCTGCTACGCCAACTATGGCGTGACCTTCACCATGACCAAGGCCCAACCGGTGCGTGGCAGCGACGCCACGCCGCTGTTCAAGGAACTGGCCAGGCAGAGCAGCGCGCCGAAGTGGAATTTCTACAAGTACGTGGTCGATCGCCGGGGCAAGGTGGTCGGCAGTTTCTCCAGCCTGACCAAACCGGATGATCCGGCATTCACCGCCGCCATCGAGAAAGCCATCGCTTCGCAGCCCTGAACTGCGCCTGTGGGAGCGGGCTTGCCCCGCGATTGCGCCTACAACGGATGTACGGTCCAGGCCACCAGCTTGAGCACCAGCGGGCGCACCACCAGCACGCAGGCGAAGGCCACCGGCATGGCCAGCTGATAGGCCTTGAGCGCATTGCCCAGCAGATGCTCGTCGATGCCGGAATTGGCCGCCGTGATCACCAGGCACATCAGCATGGCCATGATTGCCGACATGTAGAAGGCGAACACGTACGGCGTGGCGCGAGCGCCAAGCTTGCGGCGGTTGCGGGTGGTGGTGGTTGTCGTCATGGGGGCTCCTGGACTGGATCGGGTAGCGCAGCCTAACAAGCAGGCAGTCGCGTCCGGTAGACCTGCGGGGCTTAGGTCTTTATAAAGAAATTCTTACGAATGAAGGATTGATCCGTATGAATCTGCTGGGCTCGATCAAGAGCTTCATCAAGGTGGTGGAGGCTGGCAGCATCGCCGGTGGCGCCCGCAGCCTGGGCCTGAGTGCGGCGGCAGTCAGCCAGAACATCGCCCGCCTGGAGGCGCACCTGGACGTGCGCTTGCTGTCGCGAACCACCCGCAGCATGGCATTGACGCCCAGCGGCACGCTCTACTATGAGAAGGTCAAACACATCGAGCGTGATCTCGAGCAGGCGCACCTGGCCGTGCTGACGCCCGAAAGCGAACCCAAGGGGCGCCTGTGCATCGCGTCGTCCTCGGCCTTCGCCCGCCATGTGCTGGCGCCGTTGATTCCCGGGTTCAATGCCCGCTATCCGCAGCTTTCGATTGAATTGATTACGAATGATCGGCGGGTCGACCATGCCCGGGAGGGCGTGGATGTGAGCATCCGCATCAAGCCGCAACTGGACGACGGCTTGCTGGCACGGCGTATTGCCCAGGTCCCGTTCATTTGCTGTGCGTCCCCGCAATACTTGGCCCAAGCTGGTTGGCCAGCGGCACCGGAGCAGCTCAAGGCCCACCGCTGCCTGGTGTTCCGCTACCCGGTGGACGGACGATTCCTGCGTTGGGGCTTTGTGCGTGATGGACTGCGTTTTGATGCCGAGTTCGGCGATGTGCTGATCAGCGACGACATCGAAGTGCTGGCGCAGATGGCCGCCCACCACGGTGGCATTGCCCGGCTGGCCGAGTTCATCGCCAGGCCCTTTATCGAGCGGGGGCAGCTGGTGGCATTGTTCGAGTACTCGCAGCCGAGTCAGGCCTATGCGCAAACCGAGCCAATGGACATCTACCTGTGTGTCGCCGACCGCTTTGCCATGAGCCCCAAGGTGCGGGCGTTCATGGACTATCTGCAGGAGAACCTGGCCAAGGCCTGGCCTTGTGAGCCGACATGAAAAAACCGCCGGATCCGGCGGTTTTTCGTGCAGCAGGGGATATATCAGAAGCGGTAGGTGAGCGACGCACCCAGGCCGTGAGCACTGTTCTCGTACTTGGCGTTGTACGCGCCCTTGGTCGGGCTGCTCAGGTTGACCTTGGTATCTTCTTCCCACAGGTAGGAGTAGGCCAGGTCGATGGTCATGTCGTCGTTCGGGCTGTAGCCGGCGCCCAGACTGAAGACACGGCGATCGCCGGTCGGGATGCGTGGCGAACGGTCGTGGTTGTTGGTCGGCGACTGGTCGACGGTGAAACCGGTGCGCAGTACCCACTGCTTGTTCAGCTTGTAGGCGGCGCCGATGGCGTGCGCCCAGGTGTCGTGCCAGTTCTGCTCTTCGCTGATGGTGCCGAACTGACCGGCCAGCGGTGCAGGCACTTCGTTGGTCACGGTGATCGCTTCCAGGCGGCTCCAGCGAGTCCAGGTGCTGCCCGCGTAGAGGGTCCACTGGTCATCCAGTTCGTGGGTGACCGACAGGTCTACCGACTCCGGGGTCTTGATCTTCAGCTCGGCGTCGAACTTGCTGCCGCTGAACGGGCCGATCAGGGCCGAGTTGATCTTGGTGTCACCTTCGAGCTTGTAGTCGACCATCGAGTGGTAGGTCAGGCCCAGGCGGGTGCTGTCGGTGGCCTGGACCATCACGCCGATGTTGTAGCCGACGGCGACGTCGTCACCCTTGATCTTCACCTCGCCGTCATTGCGGCCCGGGGTGCGTGGGTTGAGGATGTTCGAGCTCAGCTCGCCCTTGATATGGTTGAAGGTCGGGCCGAAACCGATCGAGACCTTGTCGTTGAAGGCATAGCTGACGGTCGGCTGGAAGGTGACGACTTCGACGTAGCTTTTCTTGCCCCAGTAGCGGCTGGCGGCGTCGCTTTCGTAGTCGGTTACCAGGCCGAACGGTGCGTAGACGCCGAAACCGACGCTCCACTGATCATCGATAGGCTTGACGTAGAAGCCCATGGGCACGCCGACGACAGGAACCATGTCGCCATCGGTGCTGCCGCCGAAGGTGCCGCTGCCCGAAATGTCGGACTTGGCGATGATGGCTGCGCCGCCTACGGTGATCTGTTCACGTTTCAGGCGCGACATACCGGCAGGGTTGCCGAAAACAGTGCTGGCGTCATCGGCAGAAGAAGAACGACCCGCGAAACCTGTGCCCATGCCGCTGACGCTCTGTTCGTTGAGGGCGAAGCCGCTGGCGAACAGTTGAGTAGAGGCGAGTGTAACGGCGAGGCTGAGAGAGGTTTTGAGCATTACTTTTTTCATTATTAGAACTCCTTGGGATCTCCGGGGCGAAAATTACCAACATTTCGACCTCAGCGCTATAGGCTGAAACACTGGAGATAGAGCGGTTTTGTAGGACAATCCGACCAGAATTTCGGATTTTTCCCAAATTGGAGTTCAGTGACTGTCAGCAGGCTTGCAGAGTCACAGGGGCGATGCAGGTTTCCCATGCGCAGGTGAAATCGCGCAGGCGTCCCTGGGGTTGGAAGGTCTGGCGCCAGATGCGCGCCAGGCCCAGAAGATCATCGGCAGCGGGGAGTGTCGGGGCTTGTTCTTCGATCAGCATCCAGGCGATGGCGGTGGCGTAGCGCAGGTTGACGGTCAGTTCCAGGTGCGGGCCGCTGAGGAAAGCGTGCTGGCTGGCCAGGCCGCGAACCAGGCTGGCCAGTTCCGGGTCGCGGGCCAGGAACTGGTCCCATAGCGTCTGGTGGCGGTGTTCGCCGATGCGGTAGAGGCCGTGGCCGCGGCGATCGTGCAGGGCCGAACCGAGGGCCGACTGGCTGGCGGCAACTCCCAGTAACAATGCTTCGGCGCTTGCACAGTGGCGGCCCAGGTAGATCAGGGTCGGGCGGATGACAAACTGGCTCAACTCGCTCGCGGCGATACCCATAAAGCCCTCGAACTTTGAATTGGCCGGCGGACGCTGGAGCTTGGCAGCTGGTGAGTCGGTCAGGCCCGCCGGAAGCGGCCTGTGCCGCTTGAGTTGAAGTGTAGTGTCATATTCGAGCCGTAAAGGCCTGTTTTAAAAACATTTGCAGCTTCCAGTTATAAATCATATGCCGCGAAGTGATTAGGCCCTGTAGGAGCGGGCTTGTCCCGCGATTGCGATTTATCTTCCAGTCCGCGATCGCGGGGCAAGTCGAGTCGTCGCACCGCCGCTCCCACAGGGGGCTGGAAACAAAAAGCCCCGCCAGAGGGCGGGGCTTGAGCGGTGCAGCGGCAGCGCGAATCAGGCAACCAGGGCCTGGCGGGTGCGCTCGATCACCGCCTGCAGCGGTTCGGCCTGGCTGTACTGCTCGGGGTACAGGCGCTCGCTGTGACGGGCAATGCCGTGTTCATTGACCAGGGTGAAGCTGAAGCCGCCCTTGCGCGACGCCAGGATCAAGCAGTTCAGTGGGGCAAATGCCTGGGATAGGGTGCGAATCGCAGCCTGAGTATGGATAGAGTGAGTCATAGTTATTGGATGTTCCTGCAATAGACACGGTTTCGATCCGTGCACATTTAAAACGTTCCAGTAACGCCGGCATTTAGGCCTGGGGCGAAGAACCTGACTGGAACAGGGCAGCCAGTTGTGGGCGCATTTATCGTGTGGCGCTGGGGCTGACTGGTAGGTACGTCAGAGGACAGGCAACACACCGGGTCGAGGTTCTATGCCGCGGGGTGAAGATCCTGATCAATCTGCAGGTTGGTTCGGTCAGGGTAAGCGTGAGATTTACCTGGGAACCATCGAGTGGGCCGGTCCTGGTTTCAGCAGGCGCTGACCCGAGGTGGGCAGGGCACTGCAAGGACTGCTTTGGCCAGAATTGACTTTCAGCTTGGTACTAACGGCGGCAAGACTACAGCACTGGCCGGCGGTTGGCAAGGAATAAGGGTTTTTCATCGGGGAAGCCGATCAGTATCGCGTGTTTTTGGCTCGCTGGGAAGGGCTGTTTTGCGGGCGCAAGGCAGGGAACGTGCCAAATTCGTGCAGCGATCTGCCTTTCTTTGGGGCGGTTGTACACACGTGGCGCATTCGATGTTACAGCCCTGCAACAGCCCCCGAGTGGCCCGCCAATGACTTGACCAGAGGCTTAAGTCAATGAAAAAAAACACTTATTTTAGCTGGTGAAAAAATCGACAGTTTGAGCCAAAGCCCCATTCCATAGGGGTTTGCGGGGTATTGGAGGGGGTTGTCCACCGAGTTATCCACAGCTTCTGTGGATTGTCCCGAGCGCTTGCTCTAGGACGGGCGTGCCAGCTTTTTCCGATGTGTCGGACAATCGTCAACCCGACTTCTCATCGGGGTAAATTCCCCTGGTCGGCGTCAATAAATAAACACAGAAATATTTTGAAAAAAGTGTGGAAAAGGCTCGGGTCATTGTCAGAAAAATGGAGTAGAGTGGCGCGCCTTTCGAGTTGCCTTTGCTGTTTGTTATGAAGTTTCGCGCTAACCCCCCTGCAAATTCTTCCCCGCAATCGCCTTCGCCCGAGTCCAAGCGCTTCTCCTTGAAGGTCGCCCTGTGGCTGCTCGACAACCCGCGCCTGGGTGACAACCCCAACGTCAAGCATTTTGCCGGACGCCTGCTCAAGCAACCGGCCCGCCAGGGGGTGGTGGTGGCCCAGAGCCGCCTGGGGCAGATGCTCTGTCGTGACTGCGGCAATGCCCGGGACCGGCGTATCGGGCATGACCTGTTGCGCCAGGCCGCCCGTGCCGGCGACCGGCGTGCCCAGCTTGAATACGCAAAGCTGTGTGCCCAGCCGCAGGTCAACGAACCCGAACAGGCACGCTACTGGCTGGAAATGGCGGCAAGCCAGGGCTCCCAGGAAGCCCGGCGCCTGCTCAAGCACCTGGTGGACGCATGACTGCAGGTCAGCGGCAAGGCTGATAAGCTCTGCCGCTGATTTCAGGAGAGGGTATCGGGGTGGCAATGGCGTTGGATCTGACCAGTCTGGTACTGGGAATCATGGCGGCCGCGGTGCCGTGTCTGGGCTGGGTGTTCCAGCAGCAACGCAGGCTGGCCGCCCGTGAGGCGCAGGCGGCACTGC
Organism: Pseudomonas sp. BJa5; assembly: GCF_030272875.2. NCBI lineage: Bacteria > Pseudomonadati > Pseudomonadota > Gammaproteobacteria > Pseudomonadales > Pseudomonadaceae > Pseudomonas > Pseudomonas sp. BJa5. Next base: position 116,252 of record NZ_JALRNG020000003.1, on the reverse strand, counting down.
TTGAGGAGCGCCTGGGCAGTGCACAGATGGCCCAGGAAGGCTTGCTCGCCCAGCTCGATGCCAGTCGCGACGAGATCAGCGACCTGAGCCAGGCCAACGCGGCCAAGCAAGCGACCCTGGCCGCCCAGGCCCGGGAGCTGGAGTTGCTGCAGATCGACCGCGACAATGCCCGTGACGCCGCCCATGCCTGGCAGCTCGAACGCAGCGCCCGGGAAGCCGAATTGCGGCGCCTGGACGCCCACAGCGCAGCCCTGAGCGCCGAACTGCGTGAACAACAGGACAGCCACCAGCAACGCCTGGACGACCTCCAGGGCTCGCGGGATGAGCTGCGCGCCCAGTTCGCCGAGATGGCCAGCAAGATCTTCGACGAGCGCGAGCAGCGTTTTGCCCAGACCAGCCAGCAGCACCTGGGGCAGTTGCTCGACCCGCTCAAGGAGCGCATCCAGGCTTTCGAAAAGCGCGTGGAAGAGAGCTATCAGCAGGAAGCCCGCGAGCGTTTCTCCCTGGCCAAGGAACTGGAGCGCCTGCAGCAGCTCAACCTGCGCCTGAGCGATGAAGCGACCAACCTGACCCAGGCGCTCAAGGGCCAGAAAACCCAGGGCAACTGGGGCGAACTGATCCTGGAGCGGGTGCTGGAGCATGCGGGGCTGGAGAAGGGCCGCGAGTACCAGACCCAGGTCAGCCTCAAGAGTGCCGATGGCGAACGCTTCCAGCCCGACGTGCTGATCATGCTGCCCGGCGACAAGCAGGTGGTGGTCGACTCCAAGGTCAGCCTGACCGCCTACCAGCAATACATCGCCAGCGACGACAGCGAGATCGCCCAGGCGGCGCTCAAGCAGCATGTGCTGTCGTTGCGCAACCATGTCAAAGGCTTGTCGGGCAAGGATTACAACCGCCTGGAAGGGCTGCACAGCCTGGATTTCGTCCTGCTCTTCGTGCCGATCGAAGCGGCGTTTTCGGCGGCCCTGCAGGCCGAGCCGAACCTGTTCCAGGAAGCCTTCGACCGGCAGATCGTGATCGTCAGCCCGACCACCCTGCTGGCCACCCTGCGGGTCATCGACAGCCTGTGGAAGCAGGAGCGCCAGAGCCAGAACGCCCGGGAAATCGCCGAGCGCGCCGGCTGGCTGTATGACAAGTTCGTGCTGTTCATCCAGGACCTGGACGAACTGGGGAATCGCCTGCAGCAGGTCGACAAGGCCTACAGCGCCGCCCGCAACAAGCTCTGCGAAGGGCGTGGCAACCTGATCAGCCGCAGCGAGCAGCTCAAGCTGCTCGGTGCCCGGGCCAGCAAGAGCCTGCCGGCCGACCTGCTGGAGCGGGCCATGAGCGAAGGCGACCCGCTGACCGCCGGCAGCCTTACTGGACCAGGCTCAGATGCCGATTGAGCAGGGCGCGCAAGGCCGCCGGCTTGACCGGTTTGGCCAGGTAGTCGAGGCCGGCGGCATGGACCTGGGCAACGGTTTCGCTACGCCCGTCGGCACTGATCACCACGCCCGGTACGGGCTCGCCCAGGCGCTTGCGTAGCCAGGCCATCAGTTCGGTACCGGTCTCGCCATCGTCCAGGTGGTAGTCGACCAGCGCCAGGTGCGGACGCATGCCGTTCTCCAGCAAGGCGTCGCACTCCTGGCGGCTGCGTGCGGTCCAGACCTGGCAGCCCCAGCGGCTGAGCAGGCTGTTCATGCCGATCAGGATGCTGTCCTCGTTGTCGATGCACAGCACCTGCATGCCGGCCAGGGGCTGGCCAGCCTGCTCGGCCGGGGCGACGACAACGGCGGCCGGGGCGGTGGCCAGCGGCACGCTGACCCGGAACACGCTGCCCTTGCCCGGCCAGGAGCGCACTTCCAGGCGATGGCCGAGCACCCGGCACAGGCCATCGGCAATCGCCAGGCCCAGGCCCAGGCCTTTCTCGGCACGGGTCTGGTGGCTGTCCAGGCGTTTGAACTCCTCGAAGATCACCTGCAGCTTGTCGTCGGCAATGCCCGGGCCGCGGTCCCAGACTTCCAGCCACAGGTTGCCGCCGGCGCGGCGCACCCCGAGCAGGATCGGGCTCTTGCCGTAGCGGAAGGCATTGGTCAGGAAGTTCTGCAGGATCCGCCGCAATAGCTTCATGTCGCTGTGCACCCGCAGACGGCTGCCGCGCAGGCGGAAGTCCAGGCCCTGTTGCTGGGCCAGCACCTTGAACTCGGCGCCCAGGGTGTCGAACAGCTCGTTGAGGGCAAAGGGCTTGGGATCGGGGTTGATCTTGCCGTTTTCCAGGCGCGAGATGTCCAGCAGGTCGCTGATCAGCTCTTCGGCCGAACGCAGCGAGCTGTCCATGTGCTGGACCAGTTGCTGGGCATCGGTCGACAGTCCGTCGCCCTGGTGGGAGAGGGCGGCAGAGAACAGCCGTGCCGCGTTCAGCGGTTGCATCAGGTCATGGCTGACCGCCGCCAGGAAGCGGGTCTTGGACTGGTTGGCGGCCTCGGCATGGCTCTTGGCCTCGGTCAGCGCCTGGTTCAGTTGCGACAGCTCATGGGTACGCTCGGCGACCCGCTGCTCCAGGCCCTCGTTGGCCTCCTTGAGCGCCTGCTCGGCTTCGCGGAACGGGGTGATGTCGGTGAAGCTCATGACGAAGCCGCCGCCGGGCATGGGGTTGCCGATCAGTTCGATGACCCGGCCATTGGGGAACAGGCGCTCGGAGGTGTGCGCACGGCCCTGGCGCATCCAGTGCAGGCGCCGGGCCACATGCACCTGGGCCTCGCCCGGGCCGCACAGGCCGCGTTCGGCGTTGTAGCGGATGATGTCGGCAATCGGTCGGCCGACGCTGATCAGGCCGTCGGGGTAGTTGAACAGCTCCAGGTAGCGACGGTTCCAGGCCACCAGGCGCAGGTTCTGGTCGACCACGCTGATGCCCTGGCTGATGTTCTCGATCGCGCCTTGCAGCAGGGCGCGGTTGAATTGCAGCACTTCGGAGGTTTCGTCGGCGATGCGCACCACGTCCTCAAGCTGCATGTCACGGCCTTCGATGGCCGCCTTGACCACCGCGCGGGTCGAGGAGGCGCCGAGCACGCCGGCCAGCAGGCGTTCGGTGTGCTCGATCCAGTCGCCGTCGGCGTTCTGGTTGGGGTTGAAGCCCTTGCCCTGGCGGTAGGCGAAGCGGATGAAACTCTGCCGGGCGCGCTCTTCGCCGACGAAGCGGGCGGCGAGGTGCAGCAGGTCGTCGATCTGCACCGCCAGCAACGAGCGGCTGCTGGGCCGGGCGCTGGTTTGCTGGCCGATGAAGCGGCCGGCCTGCCAGTGCTCCGAGACCCGGGTGCGCGAGAGGATCGAGACCCAGGCGAACAGGGTGAAGTTGCCGGCCAGCGACAGCACCACACCCTGGGTCAGCGGCGTGATCGGCAAGTTCAGCGGGTTGCCGTGCAGCCAGGCCAGGCCCGGGAACAGGTTCAGCGACCAGCCCAGGCTGTGGGCGGCAATCGGCAGCACCAGGGTGTAGAACCAGAGGAAGATCCCGGCGGCAAGGCCGGCGAACACGCCGCGACGGTTGGCCTGCTTCCAGTACAGGGCGCCGAGCATGGCCGGGGTGAGCTGGGTCACGGCGGCAAAGGCGATCTGGCCGATGGTGGCCAGGCTCGCGGTGGAGCCCAGCAGGCGGTAGCTGACATAGGCCAGCAGCAGGATGGCGACAATGGTCACCCGGCGTACCGACAGCATCCAGTGGCGAAACACTTCGAACGGCCGCTCGGCGTTCTGCCGACGCAACAGCCAGGGCAGCAGCATGTCGTTGGAAACCATGGTCGACAACGCCACGGCCTCGACGATGACCATGCCGGTGGCGGCCGAAGCGCCACCGATGAAGGCCAAAAGGGCCAGGGCCGGGTGGGCTTCGGCCAGTGGCAGGCTGATGACGAAGGAGTCGGGAATCACCGAGCCCGGTAGCAGCATCTGCCCGGCCAGGGCAATGGGCACCACGAACAGGGCGGCGAGTATCAGGTAGGTCGGGAACACCCAGCGGGCCAGGCGCATGTCCTGCGGCTCGATGTTCTCGACCACGGTGACATGGAACTGCCGCGGCAGGCAGATGATCGCCATCATCGCCACGCCGGTCTGCACGATCATCGACGGCCAATTGATAGTCTCGTTCCAGAAGCCTTCCAGGCGCGGGGCCAGCTTCGCCTGGCTGAACAGGTCGTCGAAGCCGTTGTACAAGCCGAAGGTGACGAAGGCGCCCACGGCCAGGAATGCCAGCAGCTTGACCAGGGATTCGAAGGCGATGGCCAGGACCATGCCGCGGTGGTGTTCGGTGACGTCCAGGCTGCGCGTACCGAACACGATGGAGAACAGCGCCAGCACCAGCGAAACCACCAGCGCGGTGTCCTGCACGCGGCTGCCGGTGGCGTCGGCGCTGGCGCCGATCAGCAGGTTGACGCCCAGCACGATGCCCTTGAGCTGCAAGGCGATGTAGGGCAGCACGCCGACCAGGCAGATCAGCGCCACCACCACGGCCAGGGTCTGGGACTTGCCATAGCGGGCGGCGATGAAGTCGGCGATCGAGGTGATGTTTTCCTGTTTGCTGATCAGCACCATCTTCTGCAGCACCCAGGGGGCGAACAGCAGCAACAGCACAGGGCCCAGGTAGATCGGCAGGAACGCCCAGAGTTGTTCGGCGGCCTGGCCGACGGCGCCGAAGAAGGTCCAGCTGGTGCAGTACACCGCCAGCGACAGGCTGTACACCCAGGCGCGCAGGCGCGGCGGCAGCGGCTTGCTGCGGCGGTCGCCATAGAAAGCGATAGCGAACATGATGGCCATATAGGCCAGGGCGACCACGGCGATCAGCCCACTGGACAGCGACATGACAACTCCGAAACAAAAAGGTGGATCCGCCGCCGGCACAACGGCAAACCTCGATCAATCAGTCTGGCACGCCGCCGGCGCTTCGTCAGCGCCGACGATGGTCGCAGTGGCAGAGCGTCGCAGGGCGGCTCAGGCCAGGGCCTGGTCGACCTGGCCGGAACCCGGGCGCGCGCCCAGGTAATAGAACAGCGCTGCCAGCAGCACCGAACCGATCAACAGGTAGAAGGTCGCCACCGGCACCAGGTGCGCCAGGGCGAAGCCGCAGATCACCGGCCCCAGTGCCGCGCCGAGGTTGGACAGGTTCTGTGCGCCGTAATACACCCCGCGCAGGTGTTCGGGGGCAATGCTGTCGATGAACATGTACTCGGCCGGGATGACGATGATTTCGCCCAGGGTAAACACCAGCATCGCCAGGCACCAGACCAGCAGCGAGCTGGCCATGGAGAAGCCGAGCAGGCCGGCGAGGAACAGCGCCATCCCGGCCAGCAGCCAGGGCATCAACTGGCGGCTGTTGATGCGCCGGCCGATCACGTACTGCAGGGCGATGACCGTGACGGCGTTGGTGGCCACCAGGTAGCTGATGTAGTGCGCCGCCTGGCTGGCGCTGCTGGTCACCACCAGGTACTGCGACAGGTAGGCGGTGAACTGGCCGAACACCACGGCGCTGAGGGCGCCGCCCAGGGTGAAGCAGATCAGCCGGCGGTCCTTGAGCAGTTGTACGCCGACGCTGGCAAAGCCGGCCGGCGCTGCGCCGTCCTGGACCGCCCGCGCCGAACGCTCGCCCCAATGCCGGTAGCACAGGCAGGTGACCAGCCCCAGCAGGGCGGACAGCAGGAACGGCAGGTGGCTGTCGAACAGCACCAGGGCCACGCCGACAAAGGGCCCCACGGCATAGGCGACGTTGCTCAGGGTGTACTTGATCGAGAACACCTCGGCGCGTTCCTCAACCGGCAGCAGGGCGCAGAAGCCGGCCTTGGCGGCAATATCGACCACCGCCAGGGCCAGGTTGATCAGCACCAGGCTGATGAAGAACAGGCTCAGTTCGCGGCTGATCACGGCGGCCACGAAGGCCAGGGCAAAGACCAGGGTCGAGGCGATGATCACCGTGTAGCTGCGCAGGGTGTCGATCAGGTAGCCGCCATACAGGCTCAATAGCGAAGCGACGATCAGCGCGCCGCCGATCACCAGGCCGATTCCGCTGATGTCGAGGGTGAAATTTTCCGCGAGGTAAACCACCAGGTAGGGCAGGGTGATGGCCCGGGCCAGGGTCAGGATAAACGTGGTAGCCAGCAACAGGCGCACCTGCGGGCTGTAGCGCATTACGGCAGCGAGCATTGTCACTTCCTTGTTATTAGTGCAGTAAGCCGTCCGGCTCCCAGCATACGCCTGGGCACCGGTGATGTAACAGTGGATGTCTATATCTACAAAATAGATAACAGATAGAGAAAATACCCGTTATATGGATATTCTTTACGGGCATAAGATGGTCACACCTCACTGGACAACAGGAGACCTGACCATGGCTTGCCTGCAACACACCGCTTCCCCGTTTCGCCCGTTGAGCCACCTGGCTCACCCGCGGGAAGTGATCCGTCAATTCACCCCCAACTGGTTTGCCGCGACCATGGGCACCGGGGTGCTGGCCCTGGCCCTGATGCAACTGGGCATGAACAGCCTGCACGGCGTGGCCGAAGCCCTGTGGTGGCTGACCATTTGCCTGTTCGTGCTGTTCAGCGTGCTCTACACCGCACGCTGGGTGCTGTTCTTCGATGAGGCCCGGCGGATCTTCGCCCACTCCACCGTGTCGATGTTCTTCGGCACCATCCCCATGGGGCTGGCGACCATCCTCAACGGCTTTCTGCTGTTCGGCATCAACCGCTGGGGCGAGGGCATCGTGCCCTGGGTCGAGGCCTTGTGGTGGTTCGATGTCGCCCTGGCGCTGCTGTGCGGCGTGGCCATTCCCTACCTGATGTTCACCCGCCAGGAGCACAGCATCGACCAGATGACCGCGGTCTGGCTGCTGCCGGTGGTGGCCGCTGAAGTCGCCGCCGCCAGTGGCGGCCAGCTGGCGCCACACCTGCTCGACGCCCATGCCCAGTTCCTGGTGCTGATCACCAGCTATGTATTGTGGGCAGTGTCGCTGCCGGTGGCCTTCAGCATCCTGACCATCCTCATGCTGCGCATGGCCCTGCACAAGCTGCCCCATGCCAACATGGCCGCCTCCAGCTGGCTGGCGCTGGGCCCCATCGGTACCGGGGCGCTGGGCATGTTGCTGCTGGGCGCCGATGCCCCGGCGATCTTCGCCGCCAACGGCTTCGGTGAACTGGGCGAGATTGCCCGCGGTCTGGGCCTGGTGGCCGGTATCGTGTTGTGGGGCGCGGGGCTGTGGTGGTTGCTCACCGCCGTGCTGATCACCCTGCGCTATATCCGCCATGGCATGCCGTTCAATCTGGGCTGGTGGGGCTTCACCTTCCCGCTGGGCGTCTACAGCCTGGCGACCCTCAAGCTCGGTGCCTGGCTGGGGCTGGCGTTCTTCCAGCACATGGGCCTGGTGCTGGTGGTGATGCTCGCCGCGCTGTGGATGATGGTCGCCAGCCTGACCCTGCGCGGCGCCTGGCGCGGTGAGCTGTTCGTCTCGCCATGTCTTGCCGGGTTACACAAGTAGATTGCATTTACCTGAGTGAGTGTGGCTTTGTGCGGCCTGCGTGCCTCTTACAACAAAGCCACCCTCAGGTACACGATTGATGAGTCAAGCCTCGCAATTCAGCCTCCTTGGCAAACGACGCTTCCTGCCGTTCTTCATCACCCAGTCGCTGGGCGCCTTCAACGACAACCTGTTCAAGCAGTCGCTGATCCTGGCGATTCTCTACAAGCTGGCGATCGAGGGTGACCGCTCGATCTGGATCAACCTCTGCGCCTTGTTGTTCATCCTGCCGTTCTTCCTGTTCTCGGCCCTGGCCGGACAGTTTGGCGAGAAATACGCCAAGGATGCGCTGATCCGCCTGATCAAGCTGGCCGAAATCGGCATCATGGCCATCGGTGCCGTCGGCTTTCTGACCAACCACCTGAGCCTGATGCTGCTGGCGCTGTTCGCCATGGGCACCCATTCGGCGCTGTTCGGCCCGGTCAAGTACTCGATCCTGCCCCAGGCCCTGCATGAGCAGGAGCTGGTCGGCGGTAACGGCCTGGTGGAAATGGGTACCTTCCTGGCGATCCTGGCCGGCACCATTGGCGCCGGGATCATGATGTCCAACACCCACTATGCGCCGGTGGTGGCTTGCGCCGTGGTCGCGGTGGCGGTGCTGGGCTACCTGTCCAGCCGCTGGATTCCCCGGGCCGCCGCCGCATCGCCGCAGATGAAACTGGACTGGAACATCTTCACCCAGTCCTGGGCGACCCTGCGCCTGGGCCTGGGCCAGACTCCGGCGGTGTCGCGCTCGATTGTCGGCAACTCGTGGTTCTGGTTCGTTGGCGCCATCTACCTGACCCAGATTCCGGCCTACGCCAAGGACTGGCTGCATGGCGACGAGACCGTGGTCACCCTGGTACTGACCCTGTTTTCGGTGGGCATCGCCCTGGGCTCCCTGCTCTGTGAGCGCTTGAGCGGGCACAAGGTGGAAATCGGCCTGGTGCCGTTCGGCTCCTTCGGCCTGACCCTGTTCGGCTTGCTCTGGTGGTGGCATTCGGGGGATGTCCCGGCGGCCGCGACGCCCCATGACTGGCTGGTCCTGCTGGGCATGGCCGAAGCCTGGTGGATTTTGCTGGCGATCGTCGGCCTGGGGATTTTCGGCGGCTTCTATATCGTGCCGCTGTATGCCCTGATCCAGTCGCGCACTCCGGTGCAGGAGCGCTCGCGGGTGATCGCCGCCAACAACATCCTCAATGCGCTGTTCATGGTGGTGTCGGCCATCGTCACCATCGTCCTGCTGAGCCTGGCCGAGCTGAGCATTCCCCAGCTGTTCCTGGTGGTGTCGTTGCTCAATATCGGCGTCAACGCCTACATCTTCCGCATCGTCCCCGAGTTCACCATGCGTTTCATGATCTGGCTGCTCAGCCATTCCATGTACCGGGTCAAGCACCGTGACTTGCAGTTGATTCCGGATCAAGGCGCGGCGTTGCTGGTGTGCAACCACGTGTCGTTCGTCGATGCGCTGCTGATCGGCGGGGCCGTGCGCCGGCCGATCCGCTTTGTCATGTACTACAAGATCTACCGCTTGCCGGTGCTCAACTTCATCTTCCGCACCGCCGGCGCCATTCCCATCGCCGGGCGCAACGAAGATGCCCGCACCTACGAGCAGGCGTTCAAGCAGATTGCCGCGTACCTGGCGGCGGGCGAGTTGGTGTGCATCTTCCCGGAAGGCAAGTTGACCAGCGATGGCGAGATCGACGAGTTCAAGGGCGGCTTGAGCCGGATCATCGAGCAGACCCCGGTGCCGGTGATTCCCATGGCCCTGCAGGGCTTGTGGGGCAGCTTCTTCAGCCGCGATCCGGCCAAGGGTTTTTTCCGTCGCTTGTGGTCGCGGGTGACCCTGGTGGCCGGCGACGCCGTTCCGGTGGAATCGGCGCAGCCGGCGATGCTGCGTGAGCGGGTCAGCCAGTTGCGTGGCGACGTGCGCTAGGAGGGGAGGGGTCAGGTCAGCTGGTGCTGACCTTGAGGCCGACCAGGCCGCTGACGATCAGCGCGACACTGGCCAGGCGCACCAGCGCCATGGATTCGCCGAACAGGATGATGCCGGCGATCACCGTGCCGACTGCACCGACACCGGTCCAGATGGCGTAGGCAGTGCCCAGGGGCAGCTCCTTCATGGCCAGGCCCAGCAAGCCGAGGCTGATGACCATGGCGCCAACGGTGAGGATGGTGGGCAGGGGGCGGGTGAAACCGTCGGTGTACTTGAGCCCGACAGCCCAGCCTACTTCGAACAGGCCGGCGAAAAACAGGATGATCCAGGACATGCAAAAGCTCCATCAAAGTGATGGGGCCGTCCCCCGGAATGATCACGCAAAGCGTCGTGAGGTCGTCCCCACAGTGGGCAATATAGTGCCCAATCTAGAATTCTTGGGCAAGTCTGTGGGAGCGGGCTTGCCCCGCGATGCGGTATTACTGACGGTACGCAATCGCGGGACAAGCCCGCTCCCACAGAGGCGGTGCATGTCCCGCGATCGAGGTGATCAGATCCCCTGCGGAATCTCTTCGCCGCCCAGCGCTTCGAACAGCGCCGGCAGGAACTCGCCGAAGGTCAGCATCATCAGGGTGAAGCTGGCATCGAGCTGGCCCAGGGCTTCATCGCCGCCGTCTTCTTCGGCCTGGTCCTGCAGCAGTTCTTCAAAGCGCAGGCGCTTGATCACCATCTTGTCGTCGAGCACGAACGACAGCTTGTCCTGCCAGGCCAGGGACAGTTGGGTCACCACCTTGCCGGTACCCAGGTGCAGCTGGATCTCGTCGCTGGTCAGGTCCTGGCGCTTGCAGCGCACGATGCCACCGTCTTCGTGGGTGTCGCGCAGTTCGCATTCGTCGAGGACGAAGAAGTCCGGCGCCGCCTGCTGGGTCTTGACCCAGTCGGTCATGGTCGCGCTCGGGGCGATCTTCACGGTGACCGGACGCACCGGCAGCGAACCCATCACTTCGCGCAGGGTCGAGAGCAGGTCTTCGGCACGCTTGGCGCTGGCCGAGTTGACCAGGATCAGGCCCTGCTTGGGGGCAATGGCGGCGAAGATCATCGAGCGGCGGATAAAGGCGCGCGGCAGGAAGGCCTGGATGATCTCGTCCTTGATCTGGTCGCGCTCCTTCTTATAGACCTTGCGCATCTGCTCGGCTTCGATCTCGTCGATCTTCTCCTTGACCGCATCGCGCACCACGCTACCCGGCAGGATACGTTCTTCCTTGCGTGCGGCGATCAGCAGGAAGTCACCGCTGACGTGGACCAGGGGCGCATCCTCGCCTTTGCCGAACGGGGCGACGAAACCGTAAGTGGTCAACTCCTGGCTGGCGCAAGGGCGCGCCGGCTTGCTGGCCAGTGCGGTTTCCAGCGCTTCGGGATCGAACGGGACATCCTGGGTCAGGCGGTAGGTCAGCAGGTTTTTGAACCACATTGGGTGAATCTCTCCTTAATACATAAGGAGGGCATTATTCTCCGAGCGGGCGCTTCAGGCCAAGTCTGCTAAGTCTTTGGAACGCCTGAAAAAAATTTTTAAAAAAGTGCTTGCCAGAGTAATCGGTGCTCCGTAGAATGCGCGCCACACCGAGACGAAAGGGTGATTAGCTCAGCCGGGAGAGCATCTGCCTTACAAGCAGAGGGTCGGCGGTTCGATCCCGTCATCACCCACCATCTCTCAGTGTATCGCGCGGCGGTAGTTCAGTCGGTTAGAATACCGGCCTGTCACGCCGGGGGTCGCGGGTTCGAGTCCCGTCCGCCGCGCCATATATCGCTTCCAGGGCCCACTGAACACCCGGAAGCAACAGAGAAAGCGACCTTAGGGTCGCTTTTTTTGTTTCTGCCTTCTGACAGCCATCGTGCCTCGCCATGGTGCAGTTCTCCCCAAGTCGGTGCGCCTGTGCCGTGCTGTTGCGGGATCACCCCACGTCTTTTCAGGGCTGCGCAAACTGGCGCGGGCCTTGCTTATGCCTGTCTATCCGGCAATCAACGCAGATTGCCCCGTTCACGACAAAGGCGCCGTGTTGCTCCTGCTTGTTTTCACAAGCCGGGGCAGCAGGGCGCCTTTTTGTTTGCGCAAGCAGGAGGTAGGCAGATGAGCAGCACCAGCGTGCGCAGTGTTTGCCCGTATTGTGGTGTCGGTTGCGGCATCGTCATGAGCGTCGAAGGCAACCGGGTGACCAAGGTCAGCGGCGACAAACAGCACCCGAGCAATTTCGGCCGGTTGTGCACCAAGGGCCTGACCGCCCACCAGCCGCTGCACGATTCCGGGCGCATGGAGCAGGCTTACCTGCGCAACGAGCGTCAGCGCGATCCGGTACAGACCGGCGTAGACACGGCCATCGAGCAGGCCGCGCAGCGTCTGCGGGCCATTGTCGACGAGCACGGGCCCGATGCCCTGGCCTTTTATGTCTCCGGGCAGATGTCGCTGGAAGCCCAGTACCTGATCAACAAGTTGGCCAAGGGTTTCGTCCGCAGTCGGCACATCGAGTCCAACTCGCGCCTGTGCATGGCCAGCGCCAGCAGTGGCTACAAGTTGTCGCTGGGGGCCGACGGGCCACCGGGCAGCTATGAGGATTTCGACCGCGCCGAGGTGTTCCTGGTGATCGGGGCGAACATGGCCGACTGTCATCCGATCCTGTTCCTGCGCCTGCTCGACCGGCTCAAGGCCGGCGCCCGGCTGATCGTGGTCGATCCACGGCGCAGCGCCACCGCCGACAAGGCCGACCTGTTCCTGCAGATCCGCCCCGGCACCGATCTGGCGCTGCTCAACGGCCTGCTGCACCTGCTGCACAAGAACGGCCACACCGACGCCGATTTCATTGCCCGCCACACCGAGGGCTGGGAGGCCATGCCGGCCTTTCTCGAGGATTACACCCCCGAGCGAGTCGCCGCCATCACCGGCCTTGCCGAAGCCGACATCCGCCAGGCCGCGCAATGGATCGGCCAGGCCCCGGAGTGGATGAGCTGCTGGACCATGGGCCTGAACCAGAGCATCCATGGCACCTGGCAAACCAACGCACTGTGCAACCTGCACCTGGCCACCGGTGCCCTCTGCCGGCCGGGCAGCGGTCCCTTTTCCTTGACCGGCCAACCCAATGCCATGGGCGGGCGGGAGATGGGCTACATGGGGCCGGGGCTGCCGGGGCAACGCTCGGCACTGGTGGAGGCGGATCGCAGCTTTGTCGAACAGCTGTGGAAGATCCCCGCCGGCAGCCTGCGCAGCGAAGCGGGCGACGGCACCGTGGCGCTGTTCGACAGCCTGGCCGCCGGACGGATCAAGGCCTGCTGGATCATCTGCAGCAACCCGGTGGCCAGCGTTGCCAACCGCCAGCAGGTGATCGACGGCCTGCAGGCGGCGGAGCTGGTGATCACCCAGGATGCCTTCCTCGACACCGAGACCAACCGCTACGCCGACATCCTCCTACCCGCCGCACTGTGGGCCGAGGGCGAGGGCGTGATGATCAACTCCGAGCGCAACCTGACCCTGATGAGCAAGGCGATCGATCCGCCCGGCGACAGCCTGCCCGACTGGCAGATCATCGCCCGTATCGCCTGTGCGATGGGCTACGCCGAGGCCTTCAGCTATGCCGATGCCGAGGCGGTGTTCGAGGAAATCCGCCAGGCCTGGAACCCGGCCACCGGTTACGACCTGCGCGGTGTCAGCTACAGCGGTTTGCGTCAGGCACCTCAACAGTGGCCGTGCCAGCCGCAACGTGACAATCCGCGTAGCCCGTTGCGCTATCGCAACGACGGCCTCAGCCAGGCCCTGTTCCGTGACGAGCAAGGCCAGGTGCCGGCCATCGCCTTCCCCACGGCCAACGGCAAGGCGCGCTTTTTCGCCCGGCCCTGGCTGCCGCCGGCCGAGCAGCCGGACGATGCCTTTCCCTTGGTGCTGAACACCGGCCGGGTCCAGCACCAATGGCACACCCTGACCAAGACCGGCAAGGTGGCGACTCTGAACAAGCTCGATCCCGGCCCGTTCCTGGAGATTCATCCCGAGGATGCTACACGCCTGGGCATCGCCGAGATGGACCAGGTCCAGGTGAGTTCGCGACGTGGAAAAGCGCTGCTGCCGGCGCGGATCACCACGCGGGTGCTGCCGGGCAACTGCTTTGCGCCGTTTCACTGGAACGATGTCTATGGCGACAACCTGGCGGTCAACGCCGTCACCAGCGACGCAGTCGATCCCGTGTCGCTACAACCGGCGTTCAAGTATTGCGCGGTGACCCTGGAGCGGGTCGCTGGTGAACGTATTCCTGCCACCCCGATCGACCAGGAGCAGTCTGCCATGCCCACCGACACCCTGAGCCGCCTGCTCGGCCTGGACCCCCGGGTTGAACTGGCCCTGGCCGAAGACGAACAACAGTACATGCAGGGCTTCGTCCTCGGCCTGCGTAGCGCGCAGGCCCGGCTCGACGGTGTACCAACCCTGCCGGCCAGTGCTCCGCTGGCGCCCGCGCGGCGCTTGTTGGTCGACGGCCTGCTGGCCGGGTTGTACTCACGCAGTGCCCAGCCCCAGGCGTTGCCGCTGAATGCGCCGGAGCAAGCCCGGCATCTGCTGCTCTGGGCTTCGCAGACCGGCAATGGCCAGGCCCTGGCCGAACACTGCGCCGAGCGTCTGCGCCAGGCCGGTCTTGCCGTGCAACTGAGCTGCATGGAGGAGGTGGCCATGGCGCAACTGGACGGTGCCGCCAGCCTGTTGCTGATCGCCAGCACCTTTGGCGACGGCGATGCGCCGGACAGCGGCGCGGCCTTCTGGCAAAGCCTGCACGGTGAGCAGGCCAGCCGTTGCGCCGGCTTGCCCTATGCCGTACTGGCGCTGGGCGACTCCAGTTACGAACAGTTCTGTGGCTTTGGCCGCAAGCTCGACCAGCGCCTGGCTGAGCTGGGTGCCCAACGTCTGCTGGAGCGAGTCGATTGTGAGGGGGACTTCGACGAGCCGGCCGGGCAGTGGCTGAACGCTTTGCTCGACAAACTCGGCAGTACGCCTGAACCAGTGACCACGGCAGCATCTGCAGCGACCCGCTTCAGCAAGCAGCAACCCTTGCCGGCACGCCTGCTCGACAACCGTTTGCTCAACAGCCCCGGTGCGACCAAGGAAACCCGGCAACTGGTATTCGATCTGGCCGACAGCGGCTTGAGCTACCAGGCCGGTGACGCCCTGGGCGTGTGGCCGCGCAACTGCCCGGCACTGGTGGATGAATGGCTGACAGCGACCCGACTCGACGCAAGGCAGTCGGTCAGCCTCAAGGGCCAGGCCGACATGCCTCTGGGCGAAGCGCTGGCCGGGTATCTGGAGATTGCCCGGATCAGCCCGAAGATGCTCGAAACCTTTGCCCGGCACAGCAGTCACTCATCGCTGGCGGACCTGCTCAAACCCGAGAACAAGGCCGCGCTCAAGGACTGGCTGTGGGGCAAGCAACTGATCGACCTGGTCCATGCGTTCGATCCGCAGCTGGACCTGGACACCTGGCTCGGCCTGCTCAAACCGCTGCAGCCGCGTCTGTACTCGATCAGCTCCAGCCCCAAGCAGCATCCCGGACAGGTTCACCTGACCGTTTCCACCGTTCGCTATGGCGCACGCAAGGGTGTGTGCTCGACCTATCTGGCTGATCGGGTGGGCGAGGACAAGGTGAGGATCTTCACCCAGCCGACCAGCCACTTTCGCTTGCCGGAGGACAGCAGCGCACCAGTGATCATGGTCGGCCCCGGCACCGGCGTCGCGCCGTTTCGCGCCTTTCTCCAGGAGCGTCAGGCCACCGGCGCCACGGGGCGCAACTGGCTGTTGTTCGGTGAGCAGAAGGCGGCCAGCGATTTCTATTACCGCGACGAACTGCTGGCCTGGCAGCGCGACGGCCACCTGACCCGGCTGGATACCGCGTTCTCCCGGGACCAGGCCGAAAAGATCTACGTCCAGCAGCGCATGCTCGAGCAAGGCGCCGAACTCTGGCGCTGGCTGGAGGAGGGCGGTCACTTCTATGTCTGTGGCGATGCCGAGCGCATGGCCCGTGACGTCGATGCAGCGCTCAAACAAGTGGTACGCGAGCACGGCGCGCTGAGTATTGAACAGGCAGAGGCCTATGTCAGCGAACTGAGCCGCAGCAAACGCTACCTGCGCGACGTGTATTGAATGCCCCATAAGGGGGAGGGCTGCACCAGCCTGGGTCGAAATCTGCTGCGATCAGCGGCGTTCAGGCCTTGAAAAGGCGGATTTTGGCAGTTGGCACGCTACCTGCTTTTGCAATAGTACAACGTTCTCGCGGGTCAATGGCGATCCGCACTGGAACTACATAAAACGACCAGGCAAAGGCGCCTGGAGCTTCGGCTCCAGGCGCCTTTTTTGTTTTTCGGGGTTCGCCCCTGCAGCACAGCCACCGTGAATGGCCTTGAGTGAGGATCAGGTATGAATGCAGCAACGACCATCATCCCGCGGGAAAAACTGATCATCGTCGGCAACGGCATGGTGGGGCATCACTGCGTCGAGCAGTTGATCGAACAGGGCGCCCTGGGTCGCTTCGAACTGCGGGTGTTCGGCGAGGAGCGTCAACGCGCCTATGACCGGGTGCACCTGTCGGAATACTTCAGTGGCAGCGATGCCGAAACCCTGGCAATGGGCGCTGCGGGCCAGTACGCCGAGCACGGCATTGCCCTGCACCTGGACGAGGCCGTGCTGGAGATCGACCGCGAACGCCGCGAGGTGGTTACCCCGGCCGGTCGTTATGCCTATGACCAGTTGATCCTGGCCACCGGTTCCTACCCCTTCGTGCCGCCGATCGAAGGCTGCGCAGGTGCTTCGCGCCTGGTCTATCGCACCCTCGACGACCTCGACGGCATCCGCGCAGCGGCGGCCGATGCCCGGCGTGGCGTGGTGGTCGGCGGTGGCCTGCTGGGCCTGGAAGCGGCCAACGCCCTCAAGTCCCTGGGCCTGGAAGCCCATGTGGTGGAGTTCGCCCCGCGCTTGATGCCGGTGCAACTGGATGCCGAGGGCGGCGCGGCCTTGCGGGCGCAGATCGAGGCGCTGGGGGTGGGCGTGCACCTGTCGCGGGCGACCCAGTCGGTGGTTGCCGGCGAAGACTATCGCTACCGGATGAACTTCGACGGCGGCGAGTTCCTCGAAACCGACCTGATCGTCTTTTCCGCCGGCATTCGTCCGCAGGATGCCCTGGGCCGCAGCAGCGGCCTGGAGGTCGCTGCCCGTGGTGGCGTGGTGATCGACAGCGCCTGCCGCACCAGCGACCCGCAGATCTTCGCCATCGGCGAATGCGCCTCGTGGAATGGCAGCGTGTTCGGCCTGGTGGCGCCGGGCTACAGCATGGCGCGCAACGTCGCGGCGGCGCTGGCAGGCAGTGAAGCCGCCAGCTTCACCGGCGCCGACATGTCGACCAAGCTCAAGCTGCTGGGTGTCGATGTCGGCTCCATCGGCGATGCCCATGGCGCCACGCCCGGTGCGCGCAGCTACCGCTTTATCGACGAGGCAGGTTCGGCCTACCGGCGCCTGGTGGTCGATGCCAGTGGCAAACAGGTGCTGGGGGCGGTGCTGGTGGGCGACAACAGCTACTACGACACCCTGCTGCAGTACGTGCAGAACGGCATTGCCCTGCCCGCCGACCCGGCGGCGCTGATCCTGCCGCAAACCGGCGGCGCCCCGACCCTGGGCGCCGATGCCCTGCCCGACAGCGCGACCATCTGCTCGTGCCATAACGTCAGCAAGGGTGCGATCTGCAAGGCCATCGACAATGGCTGTGGCGAGCTTGGCGAGCTCAAGCAGCAGACCAAGGCCTGCACCGGCTGCGGCGGGTGTGCGGCCTTGCTCAAGCAGGTGTTCGAGCATGAGCTGATCGCCCGGGGTGTCAGCGTCGACAAGAGCCTGTGCGAGCACTTCGCCTACACCCGCCAGGAGCTCTATGCGCTGGTGCGGGTCGAGGGCATCCAGAGCTTCGACGAGATGCTCGCCAAACATGGCCGCGGCCACGTCGGCTGCGACATCTGCAAACCCACCGTCGGCTCGATCCTGGCGTCCTGCTGGAACCAGCCGATCATGGACCCGTCGCTGGTGCCGCTGCAGGACACCAACGACACCTTCATGGCCAACATGCAGAAGAACGGTACCTATTCGGTGGTGCCGCGCATCCCCGGTGGCGAGATCACCCCGGACAAACTGATCGTCATCGGCCAGGTGGCGAAAAAATACGACCTCTACACCAAGATCACCGGCGGCCAGCGCATCGATCTGTTCGGCGCCCAGCTGCACGAGTTGCCGGCCATCTGGGGCGAACTGATCGAGGCCGGCTTCGAAACCGGCCACGCCTATGGCAAGTCCACGCGCACGGTCAAATCCTGCGTCGGCAGCACCTGGTGCCGCTATGGCGTGCAGGACAGCGTGCAGATGGCCCTGACCCTGGAAGACCGCTACAAGGGCCTGCGCTCGCCGCACAAGCTCAAGTTCGCAGTGTCCGGCTGCACCCGCGAATGCGCCGAGGCGCAGAGCAAGGACATCGGCGTGATCGCCACCGAGAAGGGCTGGAACCTGTACATCTGCGGCAACGGCGGCATGCGCCCGCGCCATGCCGAGCTGTTCGCCACCGACCTGGACGATGCCGGGCTGATCCGCACCATCGACCGGGTACTGATGTTCTACATCCGCACCGCCGACAAGCTGCAACGCACCTCGGTCTGGCGCGAGAGCCTGGAGGGTGGCCTGGACTACCTCAAGGCGGTGATCCTCGACGACAGCCTGGGCCTGGGTGCCGAGCTCGAAGCGCAGATGCAGCTGGTGGTCGATCGCTATGAATGCGAATGGGCCAATGCCCTGAAAGACCCGGAAAAGCTCAAACGCTTCCGGACCTTCGTCAACGACCAGCGGCCTGATCCGGGTGTGCATTTTGTCCGCGAGCGTGGCCAGCGCCGGCCGATCGGCGCCGCTGAACTTCATTTGATCCCGACCACTGAAGAGGTGCTGTGATGAGCCTGTCCAATGCTGCTGTAAACCTGCAAACCCAACGCTGGAGTGCCGTCTGTGGCCGCCAGGACCTGGTGGCGCACTCGGGCGTGGTGGTCTGGTTCGAAGGCCGGCAGGTGGCGCTGTTCTACCTGCCCGGGGAGGACAACCCGGTGTTTGCCATCGACAACCAGGACCCGAAGTCCGGGGCCAATGTGATCGGTCGTGGCCTGGTGGGGCATCTGAAGGGCGAGCTGGTGGTGGCGGCGCCTTTGTACAAGCAGCATTTCAGCCTGAATGACGGGCGTTGCCTGGAGGATGCGCAGCAGGCTCTGCAGGTGTGGCCGGTGCGGCTGCGCGGTGAGCAGGTGGAAATCGGCCTGTAG
Source organism: Pseudomonas sp. BJa5 (assembly GCF_030272875.2). NCBI lineage: Bacteria > Pseudomonadati > Pseudomonadota > Gammaproteobacteria > Pseudomonadales > Pseudomonadaceae > Pseudomonas > Pseudomonas sp. BJa5. Next base: position 97,440 of record NZ_JALRNG020000003.1, on the reverse strand, counting down.
GCGCGGCGGTGCGGCGACCCGACTTGCCCCGCGATAGCGGTCTGTCAGTCACACCGCAATCGCGGGGCAAGCCCGCTCCCACAGCAATCGACAGTCCGCGCACGGCCCCGATAAACTCCGGGCATGAACCTAGACACCCGGATCAAATTCCGCCATCTGCTGTGCTTTCTCGAAATCGCCCGCCAGGGCAGTTTCGCCAAGGCCGCCGATGCCATGGCGATCAGTCAGCCAGCGATCTCCAAGACCCTCAAGGAGCTTGAAGACCTGCTGCAGACCCGCCTGTTCGAACGCAGCAAGCAGGGCGTCGAACTGACCCCGGCCGGCACGCGCTTCATGCGCTACGCCGGGCCCAGCGTGCAGGCCCTGCGCGAAGGGGTCAGTACCCTGCGCGGCGAGGAGCATGCGCCGCCACAGGTGCGTGTGGGGGTGCTGTCCACGGTCGAAAGCCTGTTGATGCCCGAGGTGCTCTGTCGCTTGCATCAGCGCCACGACGCCCTGGTGGTCAGCGTCGCCACCGGGCCCAGCGCGCACCTGCTGGCGCAGTTGCACGTCGGTGAACTGGACCTGGTGATCGGCCGCATGACCGACAGTCCGCAGATCCAGGGCCTGCTGTTCGAGCACCTGTACAGCGAGTCGATGTCGCTGGTGGTGCGTCCTGGCCATCCGCTGCTGGCGCGCCAGCCCATCGAGCGCAGCCAGGTGGGGCGCTATCCGCTGGTGCTGCCGCTGGCCGGCACCACCATTCGCAAGCACGCCGACAGCCTGTTCGTGCAGTGCGCCATCGAACAACCCGCGCAGCGCCTGGAAACCCTCTCGCCGGCCTTGAGCCGCCGTTACGTGCAAGGCAGCGATGCGGTCTGGGTCGCCCCGCGCGATGCCGTGCGCGTCGACCTGGGCCGGGGCGAGTTGTGCGAGCTGGACCTGGGCGTGCAGGAGCCGGGCGGTTCGGTGGGTATCTGCAGCAACGCCGCTTTGCCTCTGAGCCTGCCGGCCCGTTGGCTGTGCGAGGTGCTGCGCGAAGTAGCGGGGCAGTACCGCGACGGCAGCTACCCTTGAGATCCCTGCCATATTACAAACTGCTACAAAAACTCCGTTTGGACATTGCTCAAGTGTCAACAGCCGACAATACTGGCCACTGGCTGTAGCGTTGCATGAAGAAGCGTTTAACTGGCTGAACTTATCCGGCTTTTCTTGCTCTCATGCCGGTAGCCATTGGTCGTGGCCGCCTGATAAGCTCGCGGCTTTACTCGATTGCCCTTTTGGCGCATGAACAAGGAAATAGCATGAAACAGCATCGGTTGGCGGCTGCGGTTGCCCTGGTTGGTCTGGTCCTGGCGGGTTGCGATTCGCAGACCAGCGTCGAGCTCAAGACGCCGGCACAGAAAGCCTCCTACGGTATTGGCCTGAACATGGGCAAGAGCCTGGCTCAGGAAGGCATGGACGACCTTGATTCGAAAGCTGTTGCTCAAGGCATCGAAGATGCTGTCGGCAAGAAAGAACAGAAGATCAAGGACGAGGAACTGGTCGAAGCCTTTGCTGCCCTGCAGAAGCGTGCAGAAGAGCGCCTGGCCAAGATGAGCGAAGAGTCGGCCGCTGCCGGCAAGAAGTTCCTCGAAGAAAACGGCAAGAAGGCCGGTGTCGTCACCACCGCTTCGGGCCTGCAGTACGAAGTGATCAAGAAGGCCGACGGCGCCCAGCCAAAGCCGGATGACGTGGTCACCGTCCACTACGAAGGCAAGCTGATCGATGGCAAGGTCTTCGACAGCTCGGTGGAGCGTGGCAGCCCGATCGACCTGCCGGTCAGCGGCGTGATCCCGGGTTGGGTCGAAGGCCTGCAACTGATGCACGTCGGCGAGAAGTACAAGCTGTACATCCCGTCCGACCTGGCCTACGGCGCACAAAGCCCGAGCCCGATGATTCCGGCCAACTCGGTCCTGGTGTTCGAGCTGGAACTGCTGGGTATCAAGGATCAGGCCAAGGCCGACGCCGACGCCGACACCGCAGCCGAGTAAGCCGCACGCTGTATTGCCAACGCCCCGTCCCGACGGGGCGTTGTCGTTTCTGGCTTGGAGGTGAACCCTGCGCCGCTGCAAGCGTCTGAAAAACTGCGGTCGAACAGGAAATGGTGCAGGATAGGCAAAACGTTTGCGGCAATTGAAACAGGTGTGTAAAAAACGCCCGATTTGAGCGCGACCCTTGCCGGGCGGGCGCCGCGAGCCCGCGAAGGGGCTCTGTTCACAAGGTTATCCACAATAATTGTGGATAACCTTTCCTTGGTAACTAGCGGGAGGCTGTATGAAAGCACCGTGGAGTTTCGCCCGTTTCCTGCCCCTGGCCGAGCGTTTGCTCAGCCGTGGCCGACTGCCGGCGCTGATTTTCGCCGTGGCGCGCAAAGGGCCACGGCTCGGCAAGCTGCGCGAGGACGTGCGCCTGATGCAGGCCCTGTGCCTGGCCTGGTGGCGTGGCGAGTACCGCGCCATCAGCCCCAGGGCGCTGGTGACGGTGGTAGCCGGGCTGCTGTACTTCGTCAGCCCCCTGGATGCGATTCCCGACTGGTTGCTGGGTGTCGGCCTGCTCGATGACATCGCCGTGCTGGCCTGGGTGCTCAAGGCTGTTTCCGATGAGCTGGCAGCCTTCAGCGCCTGGCGCAAGCGCCAGGCACCGGAAAAGCTGCGGGTGGTCGAACGCCTGCCCGACACCCCCCAAGCCCTGCACCTGGAACATGAAAAAAGCTGATTGGCGCGCGCCCCCTGCACACCCCGGCTGGCTGGTTATATAATTGGCATAAGGGTTATGCCTACGGATTACATGCCGTAATCCTACAAGGGGGTTGTATGGGAATTCAGGTCATAAGCCGGGACGGTCAACCCGAGTATGCGGTTGTACCCTGGGATCAGTACCAGGCACTACTGAAAGCAGCGGGCCAGAGCGAGCCGGTTGCCGTTGAAAACACCAGTTCCACCCCATCACCCAGCGCAAGCGCCAGCCTGCCGAGTTTCAGCGAGCTGGCGCGTTTGCGTGAAAGCAAGGGCCTGGCGCCGGAGCAATTGGCACGCAGCGTCGGTATCAGCCCGGTGTACCTGGCCCTGATCGAAAGTGGCGAGCGTCAGCCGGATAACGCGATCCGTCGCAGCCTGGCCTGGGAGCTGGGCGTGGCCGGCTGGAGCGAGCCGTCGTGAGTAGCGTGCGGATCAGCCGCCAGCACTGGGACGGTCTGCTCGGCGAGCTGGACCTGGCTCGCCGCCAACGCCACCTGTTGACCTACCGTGCCCTGCTCGAACGCCTGCAATTGCCCAGCCCCGCCATGCAGACCCTGACTGCCGCCCTCGAGCATCTGGCCGCGCTGGATGCCCGGGCCGAGCAGCCGCTGCGCAGCTCGTTGGTGATCAGCCAGGGCGCCAGCCGCCTGCCGCGTACCGGTTTCTTCGAGTGCGTGGAGCGCCTGGGGCGTTTTTCCGGGCCGTCGGACGGCATGGCCGCCGCGTCCTGGCACGCCTCCGAAGTGGTCCGGGTGTTCGAGTACAGCTACCCCGAAGAGGCCTGAGCCGCCGGGTGGGTGTCGATCCGGTAGATACTCTGCCCGGGTATGTCCTTGGCCCGGTGCTTGGCCTGGGAGGCCAGTTCCGCCAGTTGTCCGGCATCCAGTTCGGCGCAGGCGTGCGGGTGCAGCAGCACCACACCGATCGACAGTGACAGCAAGGCGAACGTCTGCCGCAGCCCTTGGCGGTTGGACGCGATAAAGCAGCCGGCCTGCAAGTGTTCGGCGCGGTAGAAGCGCTGGCATTGCCGCGCAAAGTCCTCCAGCAGCCGCTGCAAGCGCTGTTCCCAATCCCCGGAACCGAGCACCAGCATGAAGTCGTCACCGCCGATATGGCCGACGAAGTCATGATGGGGATCGACCCGTTCATTCAGGCACTGGGCCAGGCACAGCAACACCTCGTCGCCACGGGCGTAGCCATAGAGGTCATTGAACGGCTTGAAACTGTCGATATCCACATAACAGATTGCCGCCGGGCGCTGCTGGTGCAGCAGCCGGGTCAGGCATTGCTGGATCGGCACGTTGCCGGGCAGCAGGGTCAGGGGGTTGGCATAGCGCGCCTGCTGGATCTTCTGTTCGGTGATCAGCTTGAGCACGTCGATCACCCGGCCCAGGCCCAGGTAGCGGCCATTGTGGGTGATGATGAAATCTTCCTCGATGCGCTGGCGGGCGCGGCTGGTGAGCAGGCGGCTGACCTGCTGCAGCGACTGCACCAGCTCCACGGCGAGAAAGTCATCGCTCATCAGCCGGCTGATCGGCTTGCGCGCGAACAGGTCGGTGGCGAAGGGTTTGAGCAGGGCATCGGACAGCGAGTGGCGGTGGACGATGCCGCACGGCTGGCGACGCTCGTTGAGCACCGCCAGGGAGTTGAGGTTGGCCTGGCGGCGGAACAGCTCCAGCACCTGCGCCGTCGGCGTGTCCCGGTTCACCGCGGGTTGTTCGTTGAGCAGGGCGGCGAGGTTGCCGCTGTCCTCGTTCAACACCTGGACCTCGCGGGGTGGCTGGCCGAGCATCTGCTGGACATCCCGGCACGGCTGTTCCTGGGGGCGGCCGAGCAGGTAACCCTGGACCAGGTCGACGCCCATGTCGGTCAGTACCTCCAGTTCCTCGGCCAGTTCGATGCCTTCGGCGATCACCTGGGCCCTCGACGCCCGGGCGATCTGCAGGATCGAGCCGACGAACTCGCGCTTGACCGCATCCAGGTGGATGCCGTCGATGAAGTGACGGTCGATCTTGACGTAGTCCGGGCGCAGTTCCGACCACAGCCGCAGGCTCGAATAACCGGCGCCCAGGTCGTCCAGGGCAATGGAAAAGCCCATGTCGCGGTAATGGTGCAGGGCATTGAACAACAGCTGGAAATCGTCTGTCGGGGTCTGTTCGGTCAACTCGATCACCACCCGGTCGGGCGACAGCCCCAGGTCGTGGAGCATCTTCAGGGTGCGCCCGGACTGGTACTGGGGTTCGAGCAGGGACTCGGGGGAGACGTTGAGAAACAGTTTGCCGTCCAGTCGTTGCTGGCTGAAGCGCCGGCACGCGCTTTCCCGGCAGGCCACTTCCAGTTCGGTCAGGCGCCCGGCGTGGCGGGCCACAGAGAACAGGTTCAGCGGCGAATGCAGCGGGCTGTTGGAGGGCCCGCGGCTCAAGGCTTCGTAGCCGAGGATGCGCCGCTCGGAGAGGCAGACAATGGGCTGGAACAGACTGTGCAAACTGCTTTGAGCAAGGATGGCGCTCAACGCACTGAGCTGTTCGGTCACGGTCATGGTGGCACTGCCTTGAAAAAAAAGGGACTGAGGCCAGCGGCGCTCAGTCCCTTATTTCACGACAGAATCGTGACTGTTTGATGACGCAATAGCGGCACAGTCACATTATCTTGCCATCACTTTCAGCGGTTGTTTTTCGCCACCGCCGAGTTCAGCCCCAGGTAGTCGAGCAGGATACGCCCGGACTCCGACAGGTAGGCGTCGTCTTCCGGCTTGGTATCGTCCGGCTCGATCGGCAGGGCGTCTTCGTCTTCTTTCTTCAGCTCCTTGAGCGGCTCCTCGCCCTTGGCCTTGCGCCGGGTGTTCTCCAGCGCCAGCTGCTTGCTTTCGATATCGGCATGCTGGGCACGGCGTTCGGCTTCGTTGAGGCTGACGGTCTTCTCGTTCATCAGCTTCTGGGTCAGCGCCAGGCGGTCGCGGATGTAGACGAACTCCGGATCCTTGGCCGTGCGGCTGTCGTGACGGGCCTTGAGCTGGGCCAGGAACGGCTTGAACGGGTCGACCGCAGGCCGGATCGCCGGGCGGATGGTGTCCCACGGCATGGCCTCGGGCAGGGCGCTCTCGCCGATTTCCTTGGTGTCGATGATCGACGGGTAGTCGATGTCCGGCAGCACGCCCTGGTGCTGGGTGCTCTGCCCGGAAACCCGGTAGAACTTGGCCAGGGTCAGTTTCAGCTCGCCATGGTTGAGCGGCTGGATGGTCTGCACGGTGCCCTTGCCGAAGGTCTGGCCGCCGAGGATCAGCGCGCGGTGGTAGTCCTGCATGGCGCCGGCGAAGATCTCCGAGGCCGAGGCCGACAGGCGGTTGACCACCAGGGCCAGCGGGCCCTTGTAGAAGGCGCCGTTGTTCTCGTCTTCGAGCACATCGACGCGGCCGTCGCTGTTGCGTACCAGCACCGTCGGGCCCTTGTCGATGAACAGGCTGGTCAGCTCGGTGGCTTCCTGCAGGGAACCGCCGCCGTTGTTGCGCAGGTCGATGACCACGCCGTCGACTTTTTCCTTCTGCAGTTCGGTGAGCAGCTTCTTCACGTCACGGGTGGTGCTCTTGTACTCCGGATCGCCGGCACGGAAGGCCTTGAAGTCCAGGTAGAAGGCCGGGATCTCGATGATGCCGAGCTTGTAGTCGCGGCCATCCTGCTTGAGTTTGAGCACCGATTTTTTCGCCGCCTGCTCTTCAAGCTTCACCGCCTCGCGGGTGATCGGCACGATCTTGCTGGTCTGGTCGTTCGGCGCATTGCTGGCCGGGATGACTTCCAGGCGCACCACCGAGCCTTTCGGCCCGCGGATCAGCTTGACCACTTCGTCCAGGCGCCAGCCGATCACGTCGACCATTTCCTTGTCGCCCTGGGCCACGCCGATGATCTTGTCGGCAGGCGCCACTTGCTTGGTCTTGGCGGCCGGGCCGGCCGGTACCAGGCGCACGATCTTGACCTGGTCGTTGTCGCTTTGCAGCACGGCGCCGATACCTTCGAGCGACAGGCTCATGTTGATATCGAAGTTTTCCGCGTTGTCCGGCGACAGGTAGTTGGTGTGCGGATCGTAGGACTGGGCGAAGGTGTTGATGTAGGCCTGGAAGATATCCTCGGCACGGGTCTGGTCCAGGCGCGTCAGCTGGTTCTTGTAGCGCTTGGTCAGCAGCTCCTGGATGGCCTTGTTCTCCTTGCCGGCGATCTTCAGGCGCAGCACTTCGTCCTTGACCCGTTTGCGCCACAGGTCGTCGAGTTCGGCCTGGTTCTTCAGCCACGGGGCGTCCTTGCGGTCGACCAGCAGGGTTTCCTTGGTGGTGAAGTCGAAGTTCTCGACGCCCTTGTTCAGCTCGGCCAGGGCGAAGTCCAGGCGCGATTTGACCCGGTCCAGGTAGCGCTTGTAGATGGTGAAACCGGGGTCGAGGTTGCCGCTCTTGAGGAAGTCGTCGAACTGGGTCTTCCACTTGTCGAATTCGGCGATGTCGCTGGCCAGGAAGTAGCTGCGGGCCGGATCGAGCAGCTTCAGGTAGCTGTCGTAGATAATGACGGAGCGCGCATCGTTGAGCGGCGGCTTGCTGTAGTGGTGGCGCTTGAGCAACTCGACCACATTGAGGCTGGCGACCACTTCGTCGCGCCCTGGCTGGAGTTTGTCCCAGCTGTTGCTGGCCCATGCATTGCCCGCCAGCGGCAGACTGCCCAGGCCGATCAACAGGGCTAGGGTGGTGCTTGGCAGAAAATGCTTCATGCTGAATCGACGTAGGGACAATTGATCACGCATAGTAGGCCGTCTTTGAATTCGCCGGTTCCATGAGAACCGGACGCATAATGCAGAAAGCCCGGGGCTTCAGCCCCCGGGCCCAGTCATGACTCAACTATGGAGGCACTGTGAAGGCATTGCAAGGCGTTGACGGACATGTGGAGTGGGTTGCGACGACAAGTCCTGCTTGCGATATCGGTCAAGTACGTATTCGAGTGGCCGCTGCCGGCCTCAATCGTGCCGACCTGCTGCAGCGCGCCGGGCTTTATCCACCGCCGCCGGGGGCCAGTGAATTCCTCGGCCTTGAGTGCGCCGGGGTGATCAGCGAAGTGGGCCCGGGATCGTCCTGGCAGGTGGGCGACCGGGTCTGCGCGCTGCTGGCCGGTGGCGGCATGGCCGAAGAAGTGGTGGTCGATGGCCGTCATGTGCTGCCGGTGCCTGAAGGCTTGAGCCTGCAGGAAGCGGCGGCGATCCCCGAAGTGTACGCCACGGCCTGGCTCAATGTGTTCCAGCTGGCGGGCCTCAAGCCCGGCGAGAAAGTGTTGCTGCATGCCGGCGCCAGCGGCGTGGGTTCGGCGGCGATCCAGCTGTGCAAGGCTTTTGGCAGCCCGTGCTGGGTCAGTGTCGGCTCCAGCGAGCGTCTGGCCTACTGCGAGAGCCTCGGCGCCACGGGTGGGGTGGTGCGGGGTGACGACATCAATGGCTTGAACGATTTCGGCCCGTTCGATGTGATCCTCGATCCGGTCGGGGCCAGTTACGCCGAGCTCAACCTCAAATTGCTGGCGCGGGACGGGCGCTGGGTGATCATCGGCCTGATGGGCGGGCGCAAGGCCGAGCTGGACCTGGCCCAGTTGCTGGTCAAGCGGGTGCAGGTGGTCGGCTCGACCCTGCGTACCCGTGACGATCAGTTCAAGGCCGATCTGCTCAGCGACCTGGGGCAGCAGGTGTGGCCGCTGTTCGCTGAAGGCCGGCTCAAGCCGCAGTTGGCCAAGGCTTATCCGATCAAGGATGCCGAGGCGGCGTTTGCCGAGCTGGCGAGCAACCAGGTGTCGGGCAAGCTGGTGCTGGTGATCGACGAGAGCCTGGTGTAGGCCGCTGATCGCGGGGCAAGCCCGCTCCTACACGCCTTGTAGGAGCGGGCTTGCCCCGCGATGAGGCCCTCAGCTCCAGGCGTGGATTGGCCAGCCTTTTTCCTCGGCCTGCTCACGCAGCACCGGATCCGGATTGACCACATGCGGGAAATCCACCTTCAACAATAGCGGCAGGTCATTGCGCGAGTCGGAATAGAAGCTCGCGCCTTCGAGGTTCTCTTCTTCCTGGTCCAGCCAATCCAGCAGGCGGGTAATCTTGCCTTCGCGGTAGGTCAGTACGCCCTTTGTTTTGCCGTTATAAACACCGTGCTCCAGGTCCAGTTCAATGCCGAGAATCTCGTCTATACCCAGGCGTTCGGCAATCGGCCGAACCAGGTGGGTGCCGGAGGCTGATATCACCAGAATCCGGTCACCGGCTTTACGGTGGGCTGCAATGGTTCTGGTTGCGTCACTGAAGATAATCGGTTCGATGAAGTCTTCAACCCAAGGGCCGACCAAGTGATCGACTTCCTCCGGGGTTCGGCCAATCAGCGGCTCCAGGCTGAAGGCCATGTAGTCCTCCATCGCCAGGTGGCCCCTGCCGTAGGCGTCCATCAACTCCTTGTCGCGGCGCATGAAGGATTCACCATCGACCCACCCCAGGCGGGCCATCTGCTCGCTCCACAGCGAAGCGCAGTCACCATGGATCAGGGTCTCGTCCAGATCGAAAATCGCTAGTGCCATGTTCAGTAAAACTCCTGTGCAGCCCTCAGGCGACTTCGCAGAGGGCGGTGGGATCGATGGTCAAGGATACCCGCTGGCCATCGGCGTGCAGATCGGCAGACGAGCGGTTGAGCACGTCGACCAGCAATTCTACCCCGCGGGCCTCGACCCGGTAGCGGATCACGTTGCCCAGCAGGCTGTGGCTGCGCACCAGGCCGTCGAGCTCGCCGCTAAGGCTCAGGGCAATGGCTTCCGGGCGGATCGCCAGGCGGCTGTGCACCGGGCGCTGCAGCAGGCGGCTGGCGCTGTCGGCGTCGAGCAGGTTGTAGTTGCCGATGAAGCCGGCGGCGAACACGTCCACCGGCGCGGTGTAGAGGGTTTCGGCGTCGCCGCTCTGGACGATGCGGCCCTGGTTCATCAGGAAGATGCGGTCGGACATGGTCAGCGCCTCTTCCTGGTCGTGGGTGACGAAGATGGTGGTCAGGCCCAGCTCGCGCTGGATCTGGCGGATCTGTTCGCGCAGGTGCTTGCGGATCCGCGCATCCAGCGCCGACAGCGGCTCGTCGAGCAGCAGCAGGCGCGGCCGGGTGACCAGCGAGCGGGCCAGGGCCACGCGCTGGCACTGGCCGCCGGACAACTGGTGCGGGTAACGGCCGGCAAAATCCTGCAGTTCGACCAGTTGCAGCACGTCGCGCACCCGGCTGCGGCTGTCGTCGGCATTGACCTTCTGCATGCGCAGGCCGAAAGCGACGTTCTGTTCCACGGTCATGTTGGGGAACAGCGCATAGCTCTGGAACACCATGCCGATCCCGCGTTTTTGCGGGCTCAGGGGTACCAGGTCGGTGCCGTCCAGGAGGATCTTGCCGCTGTCGACCGCGGTCAGGCCGGCGATGCAGCGCAGCAGGGTGGATTTGCCGCAGCCGGAGGGGCCGAGCAGGGTGACGAACTCGCCGCGCTGGATCTGGCAGTTGATGTCATTGAACACCGGGCTGCCGCCATAGCTTTTCTGCAGATTCTGTACGCTGACAAAACTCATATCAGGACTTGTCCTTGTTCAGGCGGTTGGCTGCCCAGGTCAGCACCAGCACGAAGAGGAAATAGGAAATCACCAGGGCACTGTTGAAGTGGCCGCTGCTGTTGCGCATGTTGTTCAGGTACACCTGCAGGGTCTCGTAGCGGGTGCCCACCAGCAGGTTGGCGAAAACGAACTCGCCGAACAGGAACGAGAACGACAGCAGCAAGGCCACCAGCAGGCCCTTGCGCAGGTTCGGCAGCACCACCAGGAACGCGGCCTGGAAGGTACTGGCGCCCAGCAGCTGGGCGGCGTCCATCAGGTCGCGCAGGTTGATCGCCTGCAGGTTGTTGGTGATGGCCCGGTACATGAACGGCAGGGCCACGGTGAAGTAGCAGCCGATCAGGATCCACGGCGTGCCGACCATGGCCATGGGCCCCGAGCCATACAGTTGCAGCAGGCCCACCGAGGACACCACCGGCGGCACCGCGAAGGGCAGCAGGATGAGGATGTTCATCAGCGCATCGAGCCGTGGGAAGTGGTAGTGGACCACGAACAGCAACGGCAGGATCAGCAGCACCGACAGCAGCAGGGCACCGACGCAGACCAAAAGCGACTGGCCGAAGGCGGCGAGGAAGCGCGGATCGCTCCACAGCGCCAGGTACCACTTGAAGGTCAGGCCGCTGGGCAGCAGGCTCGCCGACCAGCTGGTGGCCAGCGAGTAGAGCAGGGTGCCGGCCAGCGGCAGCAGCAGGATCAGGAACAGCAGATAGACCACCAAGCGGTGGTAGAGGCGGCTCGGGCCTGTTTCAGCGCGCGACATGGTAGCTCCTCTTCAACAGCCATTGATGGATGCAGGTCACCAGGGTCATCAGGCCTACCAGGATCATCGCCAGGGCACTGGCCAGGTTCGGGTCCAGGGAAATGTCCCCGGCCACCAGCGCGGCGATGCGGATCGGCAGCACGTTGAAGTTGCCGGTGGTCAGCGCATAGACCGTGGCATAGGCGCCCAGGGCGTTGGCCAGGAGAATCACGAAGGTGCCCAACAGGGCCGGGGTCATCACCGGCAGGCCGATGTGCCGCCAGTATTGCCATGCATTGGCGCCGAGCAGTTCGGCCGACTCGCGCCAGTCTTCGCGCAGGGCATCGAAGGCCGGGTAGAGCAGCAGCACGCCCAGGGGGATCTGGAAGTAGGTGTAGAGAATGATCAGGCCGGTTTTCGAGTAGAGGTTGAAGTCCTCGATGATGCCGGCCTGTTTCAGCAGCAGGGTCAGCGCGCCGTTGAAGCCGAGCAGGATGATGAAGGCAAAGGCCAGTGGCACCCCGGCGAAGTTGCTGGTCATGTTGGCGAAGGCGTTGACGAAATCGCGCAGGCGCGAGTCGACCTTGCGCAGCGAATAGCTGCCGAGGATGGCGATGAGGATGCCGAACAGGCTCGACCAGAAGCTGATCTCCAGGCTGTGCTGGATCGCCTGGCGATAGAACTTGGAGCTGATCACCTTGCTGAAGTTGGCCAGGCCCCAGCCGCTTTCGGCCTGCAGGCTGTGGAGGGCGACCCAGGCCAGCGGGGCGATCTGGAAAATGATGAAGAACAGGGCAAAGGGCAGCAGGCACAGCGACGCCAGCGCGCGGCTGCGTTTGATTGAATTCACTTGAGCAGCTCCCGGCACACCGGTTTGTCGTGGGGCACGCCGAGCAGCTCGCAGATAGTACCGCACAGTTCGGTCTGCAACGGCTTGGCCGCAGGGTCGAGGCTGAAGGCGTCGCCGAAGACGAACAGCGGCACTTCGCGTTCCTCGGCCAGCAGGCCGTTGTGCGAGCGGTCGTTGTTCATGCCGTGGTCGGCGGTCACCAGTACCTGGTAGCCCTCGTCGAGCCAGGTGCGCAGGTAGTCGGCCAGGAGAATGTCGGCGCTGCGGGCGCTGTTGCGGTACTGGCTGCTGTCCAGGCCATGGCGGTGGCCGGCGTCATCGATGTTCATCGGATGCACCAGGAGGAAGTTCGGCGCATGGCGACGGCGCAGGTACTCGGCATCGGCGAACAGGTGCGAGTCGGGGTAGTGATCGGCGTAATAGAACAGGCCATGCTGGATCGGCAGCTTGGGTGCATGGGTGTGGCGGTCGCGCAGCGGGTCGAAGGGCGAGCGGTTGTACAGCTCGCTGATCCAGTGATAGGCCGCCGCCGCGGTGCCCAGGCCGGCTTCGCGGGCGTAGTGGAACACGCTGCGCTCGGTGGACAGGCGGGTGACGTTGTTGTGGACGATGCCACTGTCGATGGGGGCGACGCCGGTGAGGATGCATTCGTACAGCGGCCGCGACAGCGACGGCAGTTCGCACTCGATCCGGTACAGGGCGGCGCGGTCGGCCTCGACATAGGCATGCAGGTGGCCCATGGCGTGGTGCGCGACCTGGTGGTTGAGACCATCGAGCAGGACCAGGATGACGTTGTGGTTCATGGTTACTACTCCGGTTTCGCGGTGAGCGCATCGCGGGGCAAGTCGAGTCGTCGCACCGCCGCTCCCACAGGATCATAATTTACCTGTGGGAGCGGCGGTGCGACGACTCGACTTGCCCCGCGATAGGGCTTACTCCATCTCGATGATCACTTGCTCCTGCCACTTCTGCGGCAGTGCCTTGGAGGTCGCTTCCCAGGCGGCGGCGTCCTTGATCGGCTGTGCGGCCTTGTACTGCTCGTTGGGCAGCAGCTTGGCCTGCACGTCGGCCGGCAGTTTCAGGTGCTCGGCGCGGATCGGCCGGGCGTGGCCCAGGGCCAGGTTGGTCTGCCCGGCGTCGCTGAAGATGTACTCGCGGGTCAGCTTGGCGGCGTTGGGGTTCTTGGCGTATTTGTTGATGATGGTGGTGTAGCCGGAAATCACCGTGCCGTCGGAGGGAATCAGCACTTCAAAGCGACTCGGGTCGATCTGCTGGCGGTAGCCCAGACCGTTGAAGTCCCAGACCACGCCGACTTCGATCTCACCCTTTTCCAGGGTCTGGATGGTCGGGTTGGCCAGCGACAGGCGCTTCTGCTGGGCCAGCTTGGTAAATAGCTGCAGGCCCGGTTCGATGTTCTTCTCGTCGCCCTTGTAGGCAATGGCGGCGGCCAGTACGCCGTTGGCGGCCTGGGCGGCGGTACCGACGTCGCCGATGGCGACCTTGTACTTGCCTTTTTCCAGGTCATGCCAGGATTTCGGGATATCCGCTTCCTTGACCAACTGCTTGTTGATGATGAAGGCGATGGTGCCGGTATAGGCCAGGGCCCAGTGGCCGTCCTGGTCCTTGGCCCACGCTGGGACCTGGTCCCAGGTGCTCGGCTTGTACGGCTGGGTCACGCCCTTGGCCACGGCAATCGGGCCGAAGGCGGCGCCGACGTCACCGATGTCGGCGCTGGCGTTGTCTTTCTCGGCGTCGAACTTGGCCACTTCCTGGGCCGAACTCATGTCGGTGTCCATGTGCTTGAGGCCGTACTTCTTGGCCAGGTCTTCCCAGGTGCCTTTCCAGTTGGCCCAGGCATCGGGCATGCCCACGCTGTTGACGGCGCCTTCCTTGCGGGCGGCGTCCTCCAGGGCCTTGAGGTCGGTGCCGGCGGCCATGGCCGTGGTACACAGTGCAATGGTCGAGCCGAGCAGTGAGGCCAGAAAAAGCTGTTTCATCCGAAGCTCCTTGGTGGGTGCCTTGCAAAACGCGAATGGTGTGTTGGACGTTGTTGCGATTCGGTTGGTCTAGGTCAGCAATACCCGAGCCAAGGTAGGCCTGTTGCATGACAGTTTGATGTCCAGGCCAGGGGCCAGCCCCGGTTGCCACCCTTGAAAACCAAGCGTAGACCAGAGTCGCTGTCATCTGAGGTTCATCTGCAGTGCCTAGGCTTGCACTATTCTCATGGCCCTGAGGCGCGAATTTGTGCGCGCTACCGGTGCTGGACTAGTCCAGATAGGTAACCTTTGATGCAAGCACTGCCACCCCGCGCAGTAACAGCTATCTGTCATGCCCTGCAGGAGCAGATCGAGCATGGCCTCCTGTCGCCCGGCTGCAAGCTGCCGGCCGAACGCAAGTTGAGCGAGGTGTTCGACACCACGCGTATCACCTTGCGTGAGGCGCTGGTGCAACTGGAGGCGCGTGGCCTGATCTATCGGGAGGAGCGTCGGGGCTGGTTCGTCGCGCCCGAACGGTTGACCTATGACCTCAACGAGCGCAGCCACTTCCATGCCATGGTGCGTGAACAGGGGCGCGAGGCGCACACCGAGCTGCTGTCGGCGCGCTTGCAGCCGGCAACTGCGGCGGTGTGCGCGCGGCTGCAGCTGGCGCCGCTGTCGAGTGTGATCCAGATCTGTCGCCTGCGGCGGATCGATGGCCGGGCGGTGCTGTATGCCGAGCACTACCTCAACCCCGAGTATTTTCCGGGCATTCTTGAACACGACCTCAGTCAGTCGCTGACCGAACTCTATGCCCGCCACTATGGCATCGCTTACGGCAGGGTGCGTTTCGAAATCCTGCCGACCGCCTTGCCGGTGGCGGCGGCCACGGCGCTCAAGGTGTCAGCGGGCAGTCCGGGCCTGCACATCACCCGGGTCAACAGCGACCAGCAGGGCCGGCTGATCGATTGTGACCTTGAGTATTGGCGCCATGATGCGATTCGCATCCGCGCCGAGGCGGGGTGATGTTGGGGGCCTAATCGCGGGGCAAGCCCGCTCCCACAGGACGATCATGATCCTGTGGGAGCGGGCTTGCCCCGCGATGAGGCCTAACTGCCAGCCATCTCGCTGGAGTTCGCCCCCCCGGCCGTGATCACCTGCACCGACAACCGCGGCGTCGCCAGGTCCAGTCCGGCCTCGTCGAGCTGGCGCTTGAGCGCCAGGTTGAAGGCTCGCGACACTTCCCATTGCCTGATCGGTGCGGTCTTGAAGCGGGCGCGCAGGATCGCCGAACCCGACTCGAAGCTTTCTACCCCCTGCAATTCCAGCGGCGACCAGATGAAGCGGCGCATCAACGGGTCGTTGCGCAACTTCTGCGCGACATCGCGGATCAGGGTGATGGCCTGGTCGATATTCATGCTGTGCGGGATGGCTATGCGGAAGATCGCGTAGCCGAACTCGCGGGAGTAGTTCTTGATGCTCTTGATCTCGCTGAACGGGATGGTGTGGACGATGCCGTCGATATCGCGCAGGCGCACGGTGCGGATGGTCAGGCCCTCGACCGTGCCCAGGTGGCCGCCGACATCGACATAGTCGTCAATGGCCAGCGAGTCTTCGATGATGATGAACAGGCCGGTGATCAGGTCGGCCACCAGCGACTGGGCGCCGAAGCCGATGGCCAGGCCGATCACACCGGCACCGGCCAGCAGCGGGGTGACGTTCATGCCCATGTTGGCCAGGGCGACGATCAGCGCAATGATGAAAATCGCCACGAACAGCACGTTGCGGATCAGCGGCATCATGGTCTGCGCACGGGTGTTGGCCAGGCCTTTGCGCGAACGGGTGAGGGCGTGGTACACGGCGGTGTCGGCCAGGATCCACACCAGCCAGGCGGCAATCAGGGTGCCGGCCAGGCCGAACAGGCGCATCGCCACATCATGGCCTTCACCTTCGGTGAAGGTGATCAGCGAGAAGCCCCAGACCCGCAGGCCCAGTTCGATGAACAACAACCAGATGGCCATGTGCACCAGGGCGTAGCCGAAGTTGCGCAGCCGTTCACCGTACTCGGCGTAGCGTCGATTGGCCCGGCGTGGCTTGAGCCCCTGGCGGCGGACCAGGCCGTTGATGACCATGCACAGGATCAGCAGCACCGTGCACATCAGCGACTGGCGCAGGGCGGTGCTGGTATCGCCGGCGGAAACGAAGGTGGCGAACAGCGAAATCCCCACCAATACCAGCGCCGGCAGGTACCAGAAGGTGCCGAGGATCTCGATGGTGTCGCTCAGTGCCCGCCGGGTCAGGCGCCGCGACAGCGGCTGGTTGCGGATCAGGTGGGCGATAGGCCGCCGAAAGCGCAGGATGAACAGGGCAGTGGACAGCGCCGCGAGGATATTGGCCAGGGTCGCCAGGCTGTGGGACAGGTGGTCGCCCAGGGCATTGGCCATGCGCGGATCGTTCATCGCCTCGCCGAAGGCGGCGAAGCTGCCGATCAGCCACAACGGCCGGAACGCCTGGTGGCGAAGGATGTACAGGGCACGATGGCGGTGCGGGCCGTCGAGCAGGGAAAAGGCGATGACGCAGATGGCCGAGAAGCAGGTGCCGACCACCAGTGCATAAGCCAGGACCATGGCTATCGACTTGCCCAGCGACGAGGGCAGGACGAAGCTCAGGTAGACGGTGATGATCAGCGCCACCAGCCAGGGCCCGAGCTTGCGCAGGGCGAAGCGCACCAGGTCCCAGGTGCGCGGGTGTTGTGGCAGTTCCTCGGTCAGGCCGAAGCGCAGCCGCACGCGATGGCCGACCCAGTTCAAGGCATAGGCCAGCAGGCTCCAGACCGCGATGATGGTGGCGAAACCGAAGAGAATAGGCGGCCATTGCTGCAAGGGCACCAGGCGTGCCTGGAGTTCGATCTGGGCCAGCTCCAGCTCCCGGGTCCAGCGATTGAACGGGCTGGCATCACCGCTGAACTGCTGCTCAAGTTCATGGAAGGTGCTGCCGATCAGGCCCAGCACGCCTTGTTCTGCGGCGGGCTGCGCCTGTTTGGTGCTGTCGCGCAGTTTCTTGAGGTCCGCCAGCAGCTTGGTGCGTTGCTGGTCGTTTTCCAGGGTCTTGATCACCTCGTCCAGCGACTGGCCGAGCGGTTGCGTGGCTTCGGGTTGGGCCTTGCTGCCGCCGAGCAGGCCCGGCAGGCCGGCGGCGTGGGCCGGGGCAACGATGAACAAGGCGAGCAGCAGGGTTAAAACGCGGAAGAAGGCAGGCACCGGTCAATCAACCTCAAAACGATCAATCGCCGGAGTGTAGTGTATTTGTCAGTTGAGTTTCTCGAGGATCTTCCAGCACATGATGCCGATCATGCCCAGGGTGCCGATCCACATCATGAACACGCCGATGTTGCGGTCACGCATGTTGAAGCCCACGGTCAGCAGGATCAGGCCGGCGATCACCGGAAGGAACAGGGATTGAAAGGCTGACAGACTCATGCAGCGGTCCTTTGGCTTGAAGGGATGGGTTCAACCATAGCGGCTTGGGCCGGGCGCTGGTTTGTGGGGGGTCTGGGCGGGGGTATTGGGGGGGCAAGCCCGCTCGTGTCGGCGGGGGCTGGCCCCGCGATGTGGTGTCAGGGCAGCTCGCGCGTGCGATAGAACGCCGTCAACACCTTGACCAGGTGCGCCAGGTCATGGCTGCCGCACAGCTCGCGGATCGAGTGCATGGCGAAGGTCGGCAGGCCGATATCGACAGTACGCACGCCCAGGTGGCTGGCGGTGATCGGGCCGATGGTCGAGCCACAGCCCATGTCGCTGCGCACCACGAAGCTCTGCACCGGCACTTCCTCGGCCATGCACAGGTGGCGGAAGAATCCGGCGGTTTCGCTGTTGGTGGCGTAGCGCTGGTTGTTGTTGACCTTGATCACCGGCCCGGCGTTGAGCTTGGGGCCATGATTGCCGTCATGCTTGTCGGCATAGTTGGGGTGTACGCCGTGGGCGTTGTCGGCCGAGACCAGCAGCGAGCGCTGGACGGTGCGCACGTAATCGTCGCCGTCGGGCAGCAGGCGGCGCAGGGTCTGTTCGAGCATCGGGCCGTCGGCACCGCAGGCCGAGCAGGAGCCGACCTCTTCGTGGTCGTTGCACACCAGCACGCAGGTTTCGTCGCTATCGGCAGTGAGCAGCGCCTGCAGGCCGGCGTAGCAGGACAACAGGTTGTCCAGGCGCG
The DNA here is from genome assembly GCF_030272875.2 of Pseudomonas sp. BJa5. Taxonomy (NCBI): domain Bacteria; kingdom Pseudomonadati; phylum Pseudomonadota; class Gammaproteobacteria; order Pseudomonadales; family Pseudomonadaceae; genus Pseudomonas; species Pseudomonas sp. BJa5. The sequence continues at coordinate 79,278 of NZ_JALRNG020000003.1, read as the reverse complement.
CACCGGCGATGAACTCGCCGTTCAGGCCGACCAGGGCGGCGCCCTGGGTGTCGTAGAAGCTCAGCTCGTAGTCCAGCACCACGTCGGCATTGAGGTCGTGCTCGCGGGCCAGCTGGTCGGTGAGCAGGGCGCGGAAATCAACGCGCTCGTCACCGGCGACCTGGGCCAGGATCGGCGGCAGCTCGGTTTGCGGGTTGATCGCCCAGCCTTCGTTGGCGGTGCGGTTGAGGTGGATCGCCAGGTTCGGGATCACCGCGATCGGCAGCTTGAAGTCGACCAGCTGGCTTTCGACCTTGCCATCCCGGCGGAAGGTCACGCGCCCGGCCAGCGACAGGTCGCGGTCGAACCAGGGGGCGAGCAGGGCGCCGCCGTAGACTTCCACACCCAGTTGCCAGAAGCCCTGGCGCTGCAGCTCCGGCTGCGGCTTGACCCGTAGGCAGGGGCTGTCGGTGTGGGCGCCGACCAGGCGGATGCCGTCGAGCAGCGGCGAATGGCGGCCGAGTTTGAAGGCGATGATCGAGGAGTCGTTGCGGGTCAGGTAGTAGCGCCCACCGGCCACGGTGGCCCAACTGTCGCGCTCGTCAAGGCGCTGGTAGCCGGCAGCTTCCAGGCGCTGGGCCAGGGCGGCAGTGGCGTGGAACGGCGTGGGGGAAGCCTTGAGGAAGTCGATCAGGCCTTGGTTCAGTGCATCGCGCATAGGTCACTCCAGACAGCAGTGGCGCGAGTTTAGCGTACTTGAAGAGGGATTTGTGGTGAGGCTATCGCGGGGCAAGCCCGCTCCTACGGTCACATGTGTAGGAGCGGGCTTGCCCCGCGATGCGATCAATCAGAACGGTGCCGGACACTCGAAGCGCAAACGCTCCCCGGAAACCGGGTGGGTGAAGCTCAACATGCTCGCATGCAGGCACAGTCGCTCATGGGCGGCCAGTGCTTCAGGGTTGGCATACAGGCGATCGCCCAACAGCGGATGACCGATCGACAGCATGTGCACGCGCAACTGGTGCGAACGCCCGGTAATCGGCGTCAGCTCCACCCGGCAATGGTCGCCGCAGCGTTCCAGGATGCGCCAGAAGGTCAGGGCGTGCTTGCCCTGCTCATGGTCGACCACATGCCGTGGCTTGGTCGGCGGGTCGTAGCGCAGGGGCAGGTCGATGCTGCCGCTGTCCAGCGCCGGCTGGCCCCAGCACAGGGCGGTGTAGGCCTTCTCGGTCTCGCGGTCGTGGAACTGCCGGGACAGTTCGCGGTGACTGTCGGCGTTACGGGCCAGCAGGATGATCCCCGAGGTCTCCCAGTCCAGGCGGTGGACGATCAGGGCATCGGGGTAGCCGTTTTCCTGCAGGCGGGTGATCAGGCAATCCTTGTTGTCGTCGGCCCGGCCCGGTACGGACAGCAGCAGGGTCGGCTTGTTGACCACCAGGATGGCGTCATCCTCATGGAGGATATGAACATTGGACAGCGGCATTGCGTGTTCTCTGCAAACGCCAACGGCGTGTGGGAGCGGGCTTGCCCCGCGATGCGATGTGACAGACAAATCGCAATCGCGGGGCAAGGCGAGTCGTCGCACCGCCACTCCCACACGCCGTGGCAGGTTACCCGAAGGCGCCGATCAACGATCGGGCAGGGTGATATTGAGCTCCAGGATCGAGCAGCTGCCCTGGTTTTCCAGCGCGACCTGCACATCATCGGTGCCGATATTGACGTACTTGCGGATCACCTCCACCAGTTCCTTCTGCAGGGCTGGCAGGTAGTCCGGGGTGCTGCGTTGACCGCGTTCGTGCGCCACGATGATCTGTAGACGCTCTTTCGCTACCGACGCGCTGCTCTGTTTCTGTCTGCCACGAAAGAAGTCAAAAAGGTTCATGGTTTATTTGCCTCCAAACAGGCGCGCGAAGAATCCTTGCTTCTGCACATCGACGAAACGCAGTGGTTTCTCTTTACCCAGCAGACGATCGACGGTGTCGCTGTACGCCTGGCCGGCATCGCTCTGGTCATCGAGGATGACCGGGATACCCTGGTTCGAAGCCTTGAGCACGGCCTGGGACTCGGGAATAACACCCTTGAGCTTGATCGCCAGGATCTCTTCGACGTCGGCGATGCTGAGCATTTCGCCCTTTTCGACGCGCTCGGGGTGGTAGCGGGTGATCAGCAGGTGTTCCTTGATCGGGTCCTCGCCCTTCTCGGAGCGGCGCGATTTGCTCGACAGGATGCCCAGCATGCGATCGGAGTCGCGGACCGACGAGACTTCCGGGTTGGTCACGACGATGGCTTCGTCGGCGAAGTACATGGCCAGGTGCGCGCCTTTCTCGATACCGGCCGGCGAGTCGCAGATGACGTAGTCGAAGGACTCCTTCAGCTCCATCAGCACTTTCTCGACGCCTTCCTGGGTCAGGGCGTCCTTGTCACGGGTCTGGCTGGCGGCCAGCACGAACAGGTTCTCAAGGCGCTTGTCCTTGATCAGGGCCTGCTGCAGGTTGGCTTCGCCGTTGACCACGTTGACGAAGTCGTACACCACGCGACGTTCGCAGCCCATGATCAGGTCGAGGTTACGCAGGCCGACGTCGAAGTCGACGATGACAGTCTTGTGGCCGCGCAGAGCGAGGCCGGTACCAATAGCGGCGCTGGTGGTGGTCTTACCCACACCACCCTTGCCGGATGTAACCACGAGAATCTTGGCCAAGGTGTTTCACCCCTAATGAAAAAGGACGTGGTGTCCGCAAAAATACAAAAAACGGCAACATCAAAAAAAGTTGCGCAGAAAATGGCGGCAAGTATCCGTTAAAGACGGGTGATGTTCAACACATCACCGGACAGGCTGACTTGCACGCCGGCCCCCCACAGCGGGTCGCGGCGCAAGTCTTCGCAGACTTTGTACTGGCCGGCGATGGATACCATTTCCGCGGTCATCTGCTGGCAGAAGATGCGCGCCCGGGTGTTGCCCTTGATGCCGGCCAGCGCCCGTCCGCGCATGGCACCGTACACATGGATGTTGCCATCGGCGAGAAGTTCCGCACCCGGGCTGACCGAACCGGTCACCACCAGGTCGCCGCCCTGGGCGTAGATCTGCTGGCCGCCGCGCACCGGCGAGGTGATGATCTTGGTCGGCCGGATCGCAGGCTCCGGCGCTGGCGGCGGTGGTGGCGGCGGGGCAGGTTCGGCTTTCCTGACTTCCGGTTCAGGCTCCACCGGCCGCTCGCGGGCGCCGGACGGTGGCAGCACCGGCAGGTCGATGGCGATGGCGGCGGCAATGTCCTCGATGCGGCTGGCGCGAATGGCCAGGGTGCGCAGGCCGTGGTGACGGCAGATGCGCATCAGCCCGGGCAGGTCGACCGCGCCTTCGCCGGCCGGGAGTTTGTCCAGCGCCAGCACCAGCGGGGTGTTGCTGAAGAAATTCGGCGCCTGGGCGACCTTGGCCGCCAACTGCCGGTCGAGGCCTTCAAGGTTGTTCTGCGCAAGCTCGAGCACGGTAATGGCGAGCATGCTGCCCTTGAGCTGGAACACGGGGGCGGAGTCTGGCGATTGAGTTGGGCTCATGGTCTGCATAAGGCGACTTGTTACGAAAAAAGTGCCCAGACTTATAACGAGAACGCCGGTTAGCCGCAACCCGTGCCGAACCGTTGTAGAATGCCCGGCCCTTGTCTTTCCGGAATCGTTAATGGATCGCCCGCAATTTCGTCGTTATTTTCTGCACCCGCGCTTCTGGCCGCTGTGGCTGGGGCTGGGCCTGCTGTGGCTGATCGTGCAGCTGCCGTACCGGGTTTTGCTGGTGATCGGCCGTGTCCTGGGGGCCCTGATGTACCGGGTGGCCGGTGAGCGCCGCTATATTGCCGCGCGCAACCTGGAGCTGTGCTTCCCGGAACTACCGTCCGTCGAACGGCAGCGTCTGCTCAAGGAAAATTTCGCTTCCACCGGCATCGCCTTCTTCGAAATGGCCATGAGTTGGTGGTGGCCAAAGGCCCGCTTGGCGCGCCTGGCCCACATCGAAGGGCTGGAGCACCTGCAGGCCGCCCAGCGTGATGGCCAGGGTGCCATCCTCATGGCCCTGCATTTCACCACCCTGGAAATTGGTGCCGCCTTGCTGGGCCAGGAGCACACCATCGACGGCATGTACCGTGAACACGGCAACCCGCTGTTCGACTACATCCAGCGCCGTGGCCGCGAGCGACACAACCTCGACTCGCTGGCGGTGGAGCGCGAGGATGTGCGCGGCATGCTCAAGCTGCTGCGCGCCGGCCGTGCTATCTGGTACGCACCCGACCAGGACTACGGCGCCAAGCAGAGCCTGTTCGTGCCACTGTTCGGCATCCAGGCCGCCACCGTGACCGCCACCACCAAGTTCGCCCGCCTGGGCAAGGCCCGGGTGATTCCCTTCACCCAGCAGCGCCTGGCCGATGGCAGCGGTTACCGGCTGGTGATCCATCCGCCGCTGGAGGATTTCCCAGGCGAGACCGAGGAAGCCGACTGCCTGCGCATCAACCAGTGGATCGAAGTGTCGTTGCGCGAGTGCCCCGAGCAGTACCTGTGGGCGCACCGGCGCTTCAAGTCGCGACCGCCGGGGGCGCCGAAGCTCTACGAAAAACGGCGTTGATGCAATCGCGGGGCAAGCCCGCTCCCACTTGTAGGAGCGGGCTTGCCCCGCGATGAATGCCCCACAAATCTGCCAGGGAAGCCACATGACAGCACCGATCACCGGTTTGATCCTCTCCGGCGGTGGCGCCCGCGCCGCCTACCAGGTCGGTGTGCTGGCCGGCATCGCCGACCTGCTGCCGCCAGGGGCGGCCAATCCCTTCCCGGTGATCGTCGGCACCTCGGCCGGTGCCATCAACGCCGTCACCCTGGCCAGCGGGGCGTTGCACTTTGCCGACGCGATCCGCCGCCTGACGAGCTTCTGGCAAGGCTTTCGCAGCCACCAGGTGCTGCGCAGCGACTGGCCCGGCGTCATACGCCAGGCCAGTCGATTCGTCGGCCACAACCTGCTGGGGCTCGGCGCACCGGTGCCGGTGGCATTGCTCGACAGCTCGCCGCTGCGCCAGCTGCTGCACCATAACCTGGACCTCAACGGCATCGGCCATGCCCTCGAACAGCAGCACCTGCACGCAGTGGCGGTGACGGCCTTCGGCTACGAGTCCGGCCAGGCGGTGACCTTCTACCAGGGCAAGGGCGCCATCGATCCCTGGCTACGCCACCGGCGCATCGGCCTGCCCACGCGCCTGACGGTCGAGCACCTGTTGGCCAGCTCGGCGATTCCCCTGCTGTTCGCGCCGGTCAAGCTGGGCGAGGAGTATTTCGGCGACGGCGCGGTGCGCCAGTCGGCCCCGATCAGTCCGGCCCTGCACCTGGGGGCCAGCCGGGTGCTGGTGGTCGGAGTCAGCGGCAACCCCCATCGTCCAACTGCGGAGCAGCCGCGGCCACGTATTTTCAGCGGGCAACAACCGAGCCTGGCGCAGATCGGCGGACACATGCTCAACAGTACCTTCATCGACAGCCTGGAAGATGACATCGAGCTGTTGCAGCGTCTCAATCACCTGAGCCACCTGATGCCCGAGCACCTGGAGCGTCGACGCCTGGGACTGGCGCCGGTGGAGGTGCTGGTGGTCGCGCCAAGCCAGCCGCTGGATGAAATCGCCGCCCGTCATCGCCGCGAGCTGCCGGCCGCCTTGCGCCTGTTCCTGCGCGGGCCGGGGGCGACCAAGACCAGCGGTGCGGGGGTGCTCAGCTACCTGCTGTTCGAGGCCGGGTATTGCAGCGAGCTGATCGAGCTGGGGCGGCGTGACGCCCTGGCCAAGCGCAGGGAGCTGGGCAACTTTCTCGGCCTGTAACCGCTGCCAGGGGCAGCGGCCATGGATCACTCGGCGATCTGAAGCTGGCGCGCCGAGGTGTAGACGTAGCGCACTTTCTCGTACTCGAACGGCGAGTTCAGCTGGCCATAACGGAGTTTGGTGGTGTAGCGCTTGTCGATGGCGCGCAGGACTACCACCTCCGGATGATTTTCGCTGACTTCTGCAACATTGAGGAAGTTGATCTGGTTCTCGGCGACGAAGTCCACCGCCAGGCCGCCGGTGTCGCGCAGGTTCGACGGGCCCAGGAATGGCAGCATCAGGTAAGGCCCGTCAGGCACGCCATAAAAACCCAGGGTCTGGCCGAAGTCTTCACTCTGGTGCGGCAGCCCCATTCTGGTGGCCGGGTCCCACAGGCCGGCGACACCGATGGTGGTGTTGAGCAGCAGGCGCGCGGTGATCTCCATCGAGCGCTTGCCCTTGAACTGCAGCAGGCTGTTGAGCAGGTTGGGCACATCGCCCAGGTTGCTGAAGAAGTTGCTGACGCCGGAGCGCACGAACTCCGGGGTGATATAGCGGTAGCCGCTGACCACCGGCAACGCCACCCACTGGTCGAAACGGTAGTTGAAGTGGTAGAGCCTGCGGTTCATCGCCTCGAATGGGTCATAGACGTTGAGCGCGGCCAGGGTCGAGCGCTCGAATTCGCGCTGGTCGAGGCCCGGATTGAACTTGAGTTCCTTGAGGGGTTCGGCGAAGCCGTCGGTGTCGATCACACTGGCACGTGGTGCGGTCTCGTCCGCCTGGGCCAGGCCGCAGGCCAGTAACGCAGAAGCAAACAGAAGAGGTTTAACCACGGAAAAACTCCAGCATGGCGTCGCTGTTGACGCGGTAGTTGAGGTTGCCGCAATGGCCGCCGTGGGGGTACAGGGTCAGGCGATCGCCAAAGGCACTGCGCAAAAAGCCCAGGTCGCCCGGGCCGAGGATAACGTCGTCGGCGTTGGTCATCACGGCGATCTTGGTGCTTTGCTGCAGGTAGTCCTTGAGGGCATAGAGGCTGACCTGGTCGACCAGTTGCAGCAGGCTGCCGCCGTCGGTGCGGGCCCGCCACATGGGGATGACCTGTTCGGTCAGGTAGCAGTCGAAGTCGCACTGCAGGGCACGTTTGAAGAACGGCGTGAGGCTGCTGCTCTCGGTGATCGGGTATTTGGGCGGGGTAATCAGCCCGCGGCGGTTGATCAGGTCGGAGGTGAAGGCAATATCGGCGGCGGAGAAGCGGAACGAGGTGCCGATGAGCATGGCCATCTGCTCGTTGCTCAGGTGCTGGCGTGACTCCTGGAAGTCATAGAGCAGGGCGTCGTTGAGGTCGATGTAGCCTTTTTGCTGGAAGTAGCGGGTCAGTTTGTTCAGCACCAGCTCGTAGAAGGTGGTGCTGTTGTTGACGCCCTTGACCTCGGTCTGCACCAGCTTGTCCAGGTTGGTGACCGAGGTGTAGAGGTTGACCGGCGGGTTGAGCAGCAGCACGCGCTTGAAGTTGAAGCTGCGCCGGGTTTCGTCCAGGTGGCTGACGAACGCGGCGTCCAGGGCGCCGAGGCTGTAGCCGCTGAGGTAGAACTCGCTGACCGCCAGGTGCGGGTGCTGGGCGCGCACGCCTTGCATGACCCGGTACAGGTCTTCGGCGTCATCGCGGCTGACGCCGGGGGTGGCGTAGCGCGAAGCCGAGGTCATGAAATCGAAGCTGGTCGGCGAGGACAGCTGCACCACATGGTAGCCGGCCTTGTAGAAGAGCTTTTTCAGGTATTCGTTGATGCTGCTGGAGTAGGGCGCGCCGGTACCGGCAATGAGGAAGATCAGCGGCGCCTCGTGGTCCTGGCGCGCCAGGCGGTACTTGAGTCGCTTCACCGCCCAGAAGTTGTCGGGCAGGGTGAAGGCGCGCTCCGGGCGTATGTTCAGGCTGTAGTCGGCCTGGGTGATGTCATCGTCGCTGGGCAACTCCGGTCGCAGCTCCGGTGGCGTGGTGGCGATGGTCGCCTCGAACGGGTTGGTCAGCGGGTAGCCGTAGCTGGCGGCATCGACATCCTGCGCCGACGCGGACGCACTCAGAATAAGGCCGCAGGCGAAAGCAGCGAGGCGGAGTAAACGAAGCATGACGGGTCCCCAAAAAAGCAGCAGCAAAGTGCATTACGCAGGCTAGGACCCTTGGGTCCCCGGCAAAGTTGCCTGGCGCTCCTGCATTTATCGTCCCAAATGTTGCCGGTTGCGACTGTGACGCAGCAACAATTGGTTCCATTTATCTTCTGTTCAAAGTAGCCGAGGTTGGCGCTTTTGCCTTGCATAGAGCGCCTGGGCCATTATGCTGGGCGCCGATTTCGAAGATTACGGAGCCCCCAATGTCCCGCCGTTTGCCACTGATCGCCTTGTTGCTGTTCCTGCCCCTGTGGCTGGCGGCCAGTTATGGGGTGCGCTATGAGCTGATGGAGGATGCCCAGTGGGTCGGGGTCTGTGCCGAGCAGGCCCAGCTCTGGCAATGCCAGGCGCGCTCGGTCATGGGCCTGCTGATTCACTTCCGGGTGATTGCCTGGACGGCCTTGGCGCTGGCGCTGCTGGCCCTGCTGCTGCCCGCACGGGCGGGCTGGCGGACGGCCGTGCTGGCGCTGGTGTGCGGGATTCCGGCGCTGGTGTTGTACAGCGCCTCGATTGCGGTGTTTGCCGTGGTGCTGGCGGGGTTGCGGTTGGTGCGGCGCTCCAGCTGATGCTTGACCGGTGCAGGAGCGGGCTTGCCCCGTGATCGCGGTGTGTCAGTCACATTGCATCGCGGGGCAAGCCCGCTCCCACAGGCAACATCCGAACCCGCAAGCTCCGCCACAATGCCCCCACCATCAGCACATTGACTCCGGCCCAGACCAGCGCCTGCTGGTTGCTCAGGCCCTCACGGAACAGCTGCGGGGCGATCCCGGCGCCGACGATGAAGGCCAGCAGGCCGATCTCGGCCCGTGGCCCACGCACCGGGCGCAGCAGGTAGACCACCGCCGGTAGCACCAGCGCAGCGCTCGGGAAGCTGCGATAGCGCGGGTCGAACACCAGTGCCAGCATGCTCACCGCAGCGGCGAAGCCAGCCGCAGCCAGCCACCAGCCAGCCCGTGCCTCCAGCCAGGCGAAGGCCCGCTGGCGCCAACCTTCGCGTTGCGCCAGCGCCAGGGCGCCATGGGCCAGCACGACCAGGTTCAATCCGGCCAGCAACAGCGCCCAGACCCATTCACCGGCAAAGCGGCTGTTGATCCGCACCAGTTCGCCCCACAGTCCCAGGCTGGCCGCACCCAGCGCTGCCAGCAGGGGCAGCAACAGGGCCGCGCGCGTACCCCGCACACGCCCGGCCAGCAGCAGGGTGGCGAAGAACAGCACGCTGCAGGCGCCCAGCCATTGCGGCCAGAGCGCCAGGTTGCTGACCGGGCCTTCGAGGATGCCCTTGTCCTGGCGGTCGGCGTCGTACAGGCCCCAGTAGCCGCCCACCGCACCTTCGCTGGCGCGTTTCCAGGGCTGGTCGAAGGCTTCGATCAGGTTGTAGTGCCAGCCATGTTGCTCGGCCATGGCGACGAAGCCGCGTATGAAACGCGCTTCGTTGACCGGGCTGGGCAGGGCGGTTTCGCGCTGGCGGCCCTCGCTGGGCCAGCCGGTCTCGCCGATGACGATATCCTTGGGCGCAAAGCGGTTGCCGAACACCTGGCGGATTTCGCCGACATGCGCCAGGGCATCGTCGATGCCCCGCGGATCATCTTCCCAGTAGGGCAGCAGGTGGATGGTCAGGAAGTCCACTGCCGGGGCGATTTGTGGATACTGCAACCAGAACTCCCAGACGTCGGCATAGGTGACCGGCACGCTCACCTGGCTTTTCACCTGATGGATCAGGCTGGCCAGTTGCGCGCCGGTGACTTCCTTGCGCAGCAGGGTTTCATTGCCGACGATCACCGCCTTGACCACGTCCGGGTTGGCGTTGGCCGAGGCGATCAGGGCCTTGACCTCTTTCTGGGTGTCCACCGGGTTGGCATTGACCCAGGCGCCGAGCATGACCTTCAGACCATGCTTGCGGGCCAGGTCCGGAATGGCTTCCAGTCCGGTCATCGAGTAGGTGCGGATGCACTCGAAGCGCTGGGCCAGCAGGGCGAGGTCGGCGTCCATGCGCGCCGGGCGCAGCTTGAACGGCTGGTCGAAGGGCGACTGGTCCTTGTCGAACGGAGTGTAGGACGCGCACTGCAGTTTGTGCGAAGCGCTGGCCGCGTCAGGCAGCACCACCGGCTTGCCCAGGCCGTACCAGAGCCCTCCCAGCGCCAGCAGGCCGAGCAGGCAGGCGAACAGATAGGGCAATAGCGGGAAGCGGGCAGTCGAGGACATGGATCAGGCCATCAGGGAACAAAGCCGCCAATAGTACCCGCAAATGGTCCGGGCTAAAGCCTTGAAGCACAAAGTTCACCGGGCTGGATGTTGCTTGATGTAACGGTTCGCGTTGCTGGCTTTGTGATGTCGTTTCTCGATGCCTTGAGGTCGCTGCCAGAGCAGGTCAGGGGCCATGCGCGGTTGATGATGCAGCTTCCGTTGACGTGACGAGGGGAAGCTTTGATGAAAATGCGACGACTCCTGGGCGTGGGCACCGCCCTGATGATGGCCGTTGGCGCTGGGCAAGCGCTGGCCAAGGAAGTGAGCATCGGCTACGTCGATGGCTGGTCCGACAGTGTGGCGACCACCAACGTGGCCGCTGAAGTGATCAGGCAGAAACTCGGTTACGACGTCAAGCTGCAGGCCGTGGCCACCGGCATCATGTGGCAGGGGGTGGCCACCGGCAAGCTCGACGCCATGCTCTCGGCCTGGCTGCCGGTGACCCACGGTGATTACTGGAGCAAGAACAAGGACAGCGTGGTCGACTACGGCCCCAACTTCAAGGACGCCAAGATCGGCCTGATCGTGCCGGAGTACGTCAAGGCGCAGTCGCTGGCCGACCTGAAGACCGATACCAGCTTCAAGAACCGCATCGTCGGCATCGATGCCGGCTCCGGGGTGATGCTCAAGACCGACCAGGCCATCAAGGACTACGGCCTGACCGGCTACAACCTCAAGGCCAGTTCCGGGGCGGGGATGATCGCCGAACTGACCCGCGCCGAGAAAAAGAACGAATCCATCGCGGTCACCGGTTGGGTGCCGCACTGGATGTTCGCCAAGTGGAAGCTGCGCTTCCTTGAAGACCCCAAAGGCGTGTACGGCGCCGCCGAGACCGTCAACAGCATCGGCAGCAAGGAGCTGGCAAGCAAGGCGCCGGAAGTGGCCGACTTCCTGAAAAAGTTCCAGTGGCAATCCAAGGATGAAATCGGCGAGGTCATGTTGGCCATTCAAGAGGGCGCAAAACCCGAAGTCGCCGCCAGGGACTGGGTGGCCAAGCACCCTGAGCGCGTGGCCGAGTGGACGGCCAAATAATGGCTTGAAGCCTCTATTCGGCACCTTACAGGGCCGCCGCACCAGAAAGGTGCTGCGGCCCTTGTCGTTTCTGGCTGTTACCGAATCGGTAAAACAGTGTTGCATCTAAGACTAAGGTCGTCTGGAGCGCGTCCAAAGGCAGCATAAAGTGGGGGTGGGTTCTACCTAATCTGTGCTGCGAGGACAAAAACAATGAACGACAGCATTTACCTCTCGATACAAAACAGCTCGCGGTTCAAGGAGCTGGTGTCAAAGCGCGAACGCTTCGCCTGGATTCTCTCGGCGATCATGCTCGGCCTCTATTCCGCCTTCATCCTGTTGATCGCCTACGGCCCGCAAGTCCTTGGGACCAAGCTCAGCCCTGATTCGTCGATCACCTGGGGCATTCCCCTGGGCGTTGGTCTGATCGTGTCGGCGTTCATCCTCACCGGTATCTACGTACGTCGTGCCAACGGTGAGTTCGATGAACTGAACAAGGCGATTCTGAAGGAGGCTCAGCAATGATCCGGCGTCTACTGGCAACCCTGGCCTTCGGCGCTTTCGCACCCGCCGTCTGGGCCGCCGACGCCCTCACCGGCGCGGTGCAGAAGCAACCCCTGAACATGGCCGCGATCCTGATGTTCGTCGCCTTCGTCGGTGCCACCCTGTGCATCACCTACTGGGCCTCCAAGCGTAACAACTCTGCTTCCGACTACTATGCCGCTGGCGGGCGTATCACCGGTTTCCAGAATGGCCTGGCGATTGCCGGCGACTACATGTCGGCAGCCTCCTTCCTGGGTATTTCCGCCCTGGTGTTCACCTCCGGCTACGATGGCCTGATCTACTCGATCGGCTTTTTGGTCGGCTGGCCGATCATCCTGTTCCTGATCGCCGAACGCCTGCGCAACCTGGGTAAATACACCTTTGCCGACGTGGCCTCCTATCGCCTGGGGCAGAAGGAAATCCGCACCCTGTCGGCCTCGGGCTCGCTGGTGGTGGTGGCCTTCTACCTGATCGCGCAGATGGTCGGTGCCGGCAAGCTGATCCAGCTGCTGTTCGGCCTGGACTACCATGTGGCGGTGGTCCTGGTGGGTATCCTGATGTGCCTGTACGTGCTGTTCGGCGGCATGCTGGCTACCACTTGGGTACAGATCATCAAGGCAGTGCTGCTGCTCTCCGGTGCCAGCTTCATGGCGCTGATGGTCATGAAACACGTCAACTTCGACTTCAACCTGCTGTTCTCCCAGGCCATCGAGGTTCACCCCAAAGGTGAAGCGATCATGAGCCCGGGCGGCCTGGTGAAAGATCCGGTGTCGGCGTTCTCCCTGGGCCTGGCGCTGATGTTCGGCACGGCCGGCCTGCCGCACATCCTGATGCGCTTCTTCACCGTCAGCGACGCCAAGGAAGCGCGCAAGAGCGTGCTGTATGCCACCGGTTTCATTGGTTACTTCTACATCCTGACCTTCATCATCGGCTTCGGCGCGATCCTGCTGGTCAGCACCAACCCGACCTTCAAGGACGCTGCTGGCGCCCTGATCGGCGGCAACAACATGGCCGCGGTGCACCTGGCCGATGCCGTGGGTGGCAGTGTGTTCCTGGGCTTCATCTCGGCAGTGGCCTTCGCCACCATCCTGGCGGTGGTCGCCGGCTTGACCCTGGCCGGCGCTTCGGCGGTGTCCCATGACCTGTATGCCAGCGTGATCAAGAAAGGCAAGGCCAACGAGAAGGACGAGATCCGCGTGTCGAAGATCACCACCATCGCCCTGGCGGTGCTGGCGATCGGCCTGGGCATCCTGTTCGAAAGCCAGAACATCGCCTTCATGGTCGGCCTGGCGTTCTCGATTGCCGCCAGCTGCAACTTCCCGGTACTGCTGCTCTCGATGTACTGGAAGAAGCTGACCACCCGTGGCGCCATGATCGGCGGCTGGATGGGCCTGGTCAGTGCGGTGGCGCTGATGATCCTTGGCCCGACCATCTGGGTACAGATCCTCGGCCACGAGAAAGCCATCTACCCGTACGAGTACCCGGCGCTGTTCTCGATGCTGATCGCCTTTGCCGGTATCTGGTTCTTCTCGGTCACCGACAAGTCCCAGGCAGCGGATAAAGAGCGTGCGCTGTTCTTCCCGCAGTTCGTTCGCTCGCAGACCGGCCTGGGTGCCAGTGGTGCGGTTTCCCACTGATTCCTGCGCCTGAGTAGACAAACGCCCCGCTAGCCGGGGCGTTTTTTATTCGGAAATTTATCTCGGCCGCTAGGAAATTTCCTTGGAGCGGCCGGAGCCTTCCTGCTCTTTGTAAGCCTGCGCTTACGAATAATTCCTCCAGCCAACAGCATGTCGCTGTATCGGCCTGATACCTGACGCCTTGTTGCAGGTTCTATCGAGGAGAGATATTCGTGAAAAAGATTTTCCTGGCGCTGCCGCTTGCCCTTCTTACTTCCACTTCGGCCTTTGCCCTTGATCCGATCGAAAAACAAGTGCAGGTCACAGCCCAGATCCCGACCGAGAGCTTCTATGTCGAGCCGGTGGGCGGCAACTGGATGAACGATCCGCAGCAATTGGGTTGGGATGCGGTCCGCGAACAGCTGCAACCTGTTCGCAAGCAGTTGCAGGTCAAGAGCACTACCGGTCCGATCTCGGCCTATCTGCTGTCGCCGGCCGTCATCAGCAGTGGTGGCAACAACATCGGCCTGAACGTCAAGGTCGCCGACACGGTGCTCAGCACCAGCGCCACCGAGGTGGTCAATGCAGCAGATGCCGCGCCGGGCACCGTGGTCGGCTTCGAGATTGCCGCGCAGCCTGCAGGCGCTGGCGGTTACGTGCCAGGCAACTATCAGGGGTTGGTCAGCATGATATTCGAGACCCCTGCACCGTAACACCTTACCGGTCAGCTGATTCCCCTTCATCCGTCCCTGTCCACCTTCGACTCGCGCGCCTCGGCGCGCGGGCGAGGGTGGCGGCTGCCTGTAAGCATGGTTATGGCCACTTCTTTTCCTTCCGTTGTTACATTGCGCTGGCTGCTGGGCGGCGCCGCGTGCCTTGGCCTGCTGCCGGCCTGGGGCGACACGCCGCGTGCCGCACTGTCGGGGCTTGGCCAGACGCAGGGCCTGCCGCGTGAGTTCGAAGAGCATTTCTTCGATGTGCCGCTGGCGGTCCGGGTCGATCTGGACGGTCGCTACCTGGGCGATGCCATGGTGGTGCTGTCTCGCGACGTGCGCGTGCAACTGCTCGAATTCACCGACACCCAGGACAGTCGCGAGCCCCCGGCGGTGCGGCGGCGCTGGCAGGAGCGCCTGGCCAACGCACGGCCCCTGGGCGATTGCCGGCAGGACTGCCCCGATGGCTTGCGCGCGGTGCATTACAGCCTGGTCAATTCGCAACTGTCGCTGCTTACCCGCAATGCCGAGGCCGACACTGCCAGCGAGCGCTACCATGCCTTGCCTGAACAGGGCAGCTACGGGCTGCTGCTGCGCAACCAGCTCAACCTGGTCGATGACGGCAGCCAGACCAGTGGCCGTTACGCCATTCAGGGGCAGGGTAGCGTGGGTAACTGGACCACCCTGGCCGATGCCCGTTTCGACCGTGGTGCCGACAGCCAGGCGGGCACGCTGCACCGGGTGGAGCAGTTGTACGCCGAGCGCATCAACGAGGCGCAGTTTTACCGCCTGGGCTATTTCACCCCGGGCGCTCAAGGCCTGACCCGCCAGCCGCGCCTGTTGGGCAACAGCCCGGACACCACCCTGGGCCTGATGTTCGGCAGCAGCGACAGCCTGGCGGTGGACAGCGGGGTGCCCAGCGCCACGCCCATCTATGTCACGCCCAACCGCCCGGGCGTGGTCGAGATCTATCGCAACGGCGTGCTGATCAACAGCCAGCCGGTGCAGCCCGGCTTGCAGGCCCTGGATACCCGGGTGTTGCCCGGTGGCATCTATGAGGTCGAGGTGCGCCTGGTCGAAGACGGCGAAGTCACTTCGCGCAGCGAGGAGTTCATCTACAAGCCGTCGAACTGGAGCAACGTCGACTCACCCTGGCGCTACAACCTGTACCTGGGACGCCAGAGCAGCCTGCTCAGCAACTGGGACGAGGACCACGACAACAGCCTGAGCGCCGGGGTCATGGCCAACTACCTGCTGCACCCACGGGCGATCCTCGGGGTGTCGGCCCAGCGCATCGACGAGGCCATGCAGTACGGCACCTCGCTGGACTGGGATGTGCTGGAGCGCTTCAAGCTCTATGGCAATGTGTTCCAGAGCGAAGGGCGGGGCAACGGCTACGACCTGCAGGCCATCTACAACCATCAACATGGTTCGCTGGTGTTCAGCCAGAGCCAGTCCTGGCTGGAAACCACCCGCTCGGACGCGGCCAGCGGCGAAGTGTCCGGGCGTCAGCAGGTCAACCAGAGTGCGCTGTCGCTGAACCATCGGGTCGATCACCGTAGCACGGCCACTGTGCGCGTCTCGCACAGCACGGGTGCGGCCAACGGCACCGGTGTCGACTTGGGTTGGGCCCATTACGGCAAGCTGTTGGGCTCGGACGCCAACTGGCGCCTGTCGCTGTTCGACCGCCCGGGTACTGCCAGTTCCGGCGATGCGCGCAATCGCGGGGTCAACCTGAGCTTGAGCATGAGCCTCGGCGGGCCGGGCCGGCGGCTGTCGGCCAGTGTCGGCAGCCGTACCTCGCGCGATGGCGGTCGCGACCAGAACGCGTCGCTGGGTTACCAGCAGGATGTCGATTTCGGCGCCCTGCACAGCGTCGGTGCCACGGCCACGGTGGACCGCTACGGCACGGGCCTGGCCGGCAACACCCAGTTCCAGAACAGCATCCTGCATGGCGATGCCTACGCCCAGTCTTCGTCCTACAACGGCGAAGTCAGTGCTGGCCTGAACCTGGAAAGCATCGTCGCCCTGGGAGCGGGCAAAGTGGCCATGACCGGCCAGTACCTGCCCCATGAAGCGGGGTTGATTGTCGATGTCGAGTCGGACGTCGATGGGCTGCAATTGCGCGCCGACGATCACCAGGGCCATACCGCGACCTTGCGCCCCGGGCGCAATGTGATTCCGGTGTCGGCCTACAAGGCCGGCCATGTGCAGTTCGATTTTGCCGGGCACGAGGCCACGGCGGCGGTGATCCAGCCCTCCAGCGTCGACTATCACCTCAACCGCGGCGGTGTCGACTACCGCCAGTTGCGGGTATTGCGCACGGTCACGGTGCTCGGGCGCTTGCTCGATGCCCAGGGCAGCCCCCTGCGTGGGGCCCAGGTGATCAACCATGCCAGCCGCAGCGTCAGCGAGGCCGATGGTTTCTTTGCGGTGGAAATGAGTGCCTCGACCCCGACCCTGGAAGTGCGGCATGGCGGCGCCACTGCCTGCCTGCTCACCCTCGATCCCGAGGCCATGACCCAGGAAGGCGAGGTGTGGTTGGCCGGGGATCAGGTTTGCACGGCGCCAGGCCTGGCGGCTGCGGATGCCAGCTCGTCAGGGGGAGAGAGTTGATGGACAAGCTTTTTTGCTCATTCGACGTTTATCGAGGTTACACATGAGTCTTTTTCGAATGGTCATGCCTGCCCGGCGAGTAGCTGGCGCAGGTCTAGCAGCGTTACTGGGGTTGAGCGCAGGGTTCGAGGTGCCGGTGAGTCTGGCGGCAGAAATGACAATCAGTGCGCGTTATCGAGGCGATGCTTCGGGACAGTTCGAGAACACAACGCCGCCGGCGGCGTTCTGCTCGGAATATGCGGCCGATTGCAGTGGAAAGGCAACGGCCCAAGTGCCGTTCACTTACACGAAAACCAGCATCAAGGAGGCACCTGACCTGTCCAGCCGCTTCATTGTCAGGGTGCCGAATGATTTGAACGTGTTAGTAACGAATGAGCAGGGGGATAGCTTTTCGGCGCGTATTCGGATCAACGCATTTAGCCAGAGGGTACAAGGCACCATCGATACCAATCCGATTTATAGCGACGGACCGACATCGGGATCGGGCTGCACCGGAATGGGCAGCAGAGAATATGGTTCGTCTATGAGTTATCTCTGGGCGAATCATACTTTCGAAATCCGGCCCTGCTATTCCGACAATCGTGACGCATTGGTTGGGCAAGCCCATGTCTCGGATGTCGACAACATGGGAATCATCTACACCTTGTTCACTCCATCGCCCACGACGATGCGGGGTGGAATTTATCGGGGCAGTGCGACCTTCAGTGTTGGGGGAGGGGATTTCGACTTCGGCCGCAACGTGACCAACCTCAACAGCCCCACCTTGACGGTCAACGTCGAACTGGATGTGCAACACAGTTTTGACCTGGAGTTCGCGCCGGGAAGCGAGCGCGTGATACTTGAGCCTCCCGGAGGCTGGGAGGCATGGGGCAATGGCGGGCAGGCGCCCCCGAGGTTGTACCACGATGTGCCTCTTCGCATCTGGGCCAGTGGCCCGTTCAGTGTCTACCTACGGTGCGAGGATTACGTGTTGGGAGGCTGTGCCATCCGTAGACCCGGAAATCACCCTGCGGCAGCACTCTTTACCTCACTGACACTGCCAGACGACATTCGAATGAAGAACGGGGGCGGCAGTGTCCGCCGGATGCGGCTCGGCCAGCAACAACAGGCGCTTGAGCCAAGTCGGGCAGTGTCAGGTCTACCGGGCGAATTGCACTTTCAGGTGGAGGGGAGTTTTCTGTCCGAGATGTTGCGGTGGCCAGGCAGCTCGTGGACGGCGGGGGTCACGGTGGTATTCGATGCGAGCCTATAGCGATCCGTTTCCGGTGGGCCGTCGAGGTGACGCACCAGGGGATGGGTGAGCATCATCAACTGACACTCGAGATCGTCTCTTGAACATTCCTGCCGTGCGCGAATCAGCGTTGCTCGTTGAGCCGCAGGTACCCGCCAACGCCACCGTGATCTTCGACGCGGATGTTTAGCTTCCTTCTGATTCCTGCGAATTAACGAACCATTGCCTCAGAAATTTCCTGCCTGTGTTTCAGACCCGCCAAGGGTCGATGGGCAGTAATATTAATTTGCCACATCGCAGCTTTGCTTCGAGGTACGAAAATGACTCTTCGCTGGTTGTTCTCCTTGTGTGTGCTCCTGTCTGCCAGCACTTTGCAGGCGGCCCCGGAACTCAATGTCGGTACCCTCTACGATTACCTGGAGGGTGGTAAAAGCACCTTGCTCAAACGGGTGCGCAACGGTGGCGACACCACGGCCTTCGTCAAGGTCAGCGTGGCCGAACTGGTCTATGACAGCCAGGGCGTCGCCCGCGAGGTGGAGCTCGACAGCCTGGCCCTGGCCGAGCGCGGCCTGGTGGCCAGCCCGGCGCGGCTGATCGTGCCGGCCAACGGCATGCAGGCGGTGCGCCTCTTGTACCGCGGCGAGCGCGACCGCGAGCGTTACTTCCGGGTGCGTTTCATCCCGGTGCTGCCGGAAAGCAACGATGGTTTCGCCATCAGCGAGGACGAAGCCGAGGATTACCGCGACAGCCTCAAGGCCGGGGTCAATCTGCTCGCCGGCTACGGTTCGCTGGTGTTCGTGCGTCCGGCCGACACCCGCTACCAGACGCCGATCGAGCACAAAGGCGCCGGCTTGAGCATTGCCAACCAGGGCAATGCCACTATCGTTCTGGACCACTTCCGTCATTGCGAACCCGCTGGCCGCGAGTGCGCGACAGCAACCAAACATCATGTGCTGCCGGGCCGGGTGCGCGAGTTTTCCGCCCAGCCCGGGCGGCTGTATCGATTCGAATTGCTCGAAGGCGACAGCCGTCGGGAAATGACCTTCAAGGGCTGACCATGCACAAAGCGCTCGTCGTCGATGATCATCCCTTCATCCGCTCCACTGTCTGCACCCTGTTGCGCCAGGACCGCCTGGAGGTCATCGGCCAGGCCGACAATGGCCTGGATGCGGTGCGCATGGCCCGCGAGTGCGTGCCGGACATCATGATCCTCGACATCACCTTGCCCGGGCTCGACGGCCTTGAGGTGATTGCCCGCACCCGGACCATGGAGCGACCGGCCAAGGTGCTGGTGCTGACCTCGCAGCAGGCCGATTATTTCTCCTTGCGCTGCATGCGTGCCGGGGCGCTGGGCTTCGTCTCCAAGTCCGATGATCTGGATGAGCTGAGCAAGGCGGTGACGGCGGTGCTCTCAGGCTTCACTTACTTTCCGGCGGTGGCCTTCAGTTCGGTGAACCGCCAGGACATGCAGGCCACCGAAGCACAGCGCATCGCCAGCCTGAGCGACCGCGAGCTGATGATCCTGCAACAACTGGCGCGTGGCTTGAGCAACAAGGCCATTGGTGAAGCGATGCTGTTGAGCAACAAGACCATCAGTACCTACAAGACCCGATTGATCGAGAAACTCAGGGTGAAGTCCCAGGTTGACCTGGCGGATGTCGCCAGGCGCAACCAGCTGATCTAGTCCTGCCAGGCTGTGGGAAAGTATGCGCTGCTGTTGCTGTTGTTGTGCTATCTGTCACCTGTCCTGGCAGGCGATGGCGCGCCTCGCCTGCACGGACGCAGCACGCTCACCGGCCCGCGCCTGCAACTGGCCGACAGTGACCAGCGCTGGCTGTGGGCGCATCGCCAGCTGCGCCTTGGGGTGGTGCGGCCCGACAAGCCGCCATTCGATATCCTCGGCACCGGTCGACAGTTCGAAGGGATCAGCGCCGACTATGCCCAATTGATCGCCGTGCAACTGAACCTGGGGGTCGAGGTGCGTACCTATGACACCTTCACCTCTGCCGTGAGCGCATTGCAGGCTGGCGACATCGATCTGTTGAGCAGTGTCACCGCCACCCAGGCCCAGCAAGCGGGGCTGCGCCTGTCCCAGGCCTATGCTTCCGACTGGCCGGTGCTCGCCAGCCGCGATGGCAGTCCCGAGGCAAAAGGGTCGGTACGCGTGGCGATGGTGCAGGGCTATCGGTCTGTCGAACACGTCACGCAGTTGTACCCCCAGGCCCAGGTGCTGACGTTTCCTTCGACCCTGGGCGCCATGGCGGCCGTCGCCCTTGGACAGGCCGAGCTGTACCTGGGCAATGCCCAGGCCAGCTGGCACCAGTTGGCCAAGCGGCAATTCGACAACCTGAAGATCGAAGGCTATGCAGCCGTGCCTGGCCAGCCGATCGGTTTTGCCGTGGCGCAGCGCAGCGGACCCTTGCCACGGCTGATCAACCGGGTGCTGGTCAGTATCGACGACGCCCAGCACGAACGTATCCAGCGGCGCTGGAACGCCGTGGAGCCGGGCTGGCGAGACCGGACCCGGATCACACTGAGCACGGCCGAGCAGCGCTGGCTGGACAGCAATCCCCGGGTGCGGGTGGTGGTCGATGAACAGTTCCTGCCGTTCAGCTACCGCGACGCCCAGGGCCGTCATCGCGGCCTGAGCATCGATTTGTTGCTGCGTATCGGGCGCATGACCGGGCTGAATTTCGAGATCATCCAGGGCGGCACAATGGCCCGGATGATCGAGCAATTGCACCAGGGCGATGTCCAGGTCATGGCTGTGTCGACGCCCAGTACCCTGCGCGAGAAGCAACTGAGCTTCACCCGTGCCTATTTCAGCACCGCCCGGGTGCTGGTCACGCGCCAATCGGCGCAGGCACCGACCGGCCTGGAGCAACTGGCGGGGCAACGCCTGGCGCTGATCCATGGCAGCGCCCTGGAAGATGCCCTGCGCCGCGACCATCCGCAGATCGCGCAGGTGGTGGCGCAGAGCCCGGCCGACGCCTTGCGTCTGGTCGCCCAGGGGCAGGCGGACGCTGCGGTGCTGGCCCTGGAGGCGGCACGCTATCTGGTCGCCCGCAGCTACCCGGAGCAACTGAAGGTCAGCGCCGCCCTGGCCCTTGAACCCGTGCACCTGGCCCTGGCCACGGCGCGCGGCGCGCGGGAGTTGCATTCGATCCTGGACAAGGCGCTGTTGGGCCTGACCCCGCAGGAACTGGGCGAATTGCTCCAGGGCTGGCGCAACGAAGTGATCGTCGCCGAAGGCTTCTGGCCAAGGCTGCGCTGGCGGATCCTGCAGGGTAGCGCCGTGGCGGCGGCGGTCGTGCTGCTGGCGCTGTTATGGATCCGCGCCTTGCGCCGCCAGGTCCGCCTGCGTGAGCAGGCCGAGCGGGTGCTGGCCGATCAGCTCGACTTCATGCGCGAGATGATCGATCGCATGCCCCACCCGATCTATGTGTGCGACGACAAGGGGCGCCTGCTGGCCTGTAACAGCAGCTACCTGGAAACCCTCGGTGTGTCGCTCGAATCGGTGATCGGGCAACCGGTGGGCGAGTCCGAGGCGCTGGCCTGGCAGCGGGTGTGGCGCGAGGTGCTGCGTACCGGCGAGGTCAACGTCGAGGATTGCCAGGTGGTGCTGGGCAATGGCCGGCAGATGACCCTCAACCACTGGATGTTGCCCTATCGCCACCAACGCCAGGGGCATGTCGGAGTGATCGCTGGCTGGATCGATGTCACTGACCGCCAGCGCCTGCAGGTCCGCCTGCAAGGTGCCAAGCGGGAGGCCGAGCGCGCCAACCTGGCCAAGACGCACTTCCTTGCCACCATGAGTCACGAAATCCGCACCCCCATGAATGCGCTGCTGGGCATGCTTGAGCTGTCCTTGCGCAAGGCCCGCCAGGGGGTGGCGGACCGGCTGTCGATCGAGGTCGCCTCGGATGCCGCGCGCGGCTTGTTGGCGCTGGTCGGCGATATTCTCGATGTCTCGCGCATCGAGGCCGGCCAGTTGCAGGTGGTGCTGCGACGGACACAGGTGCGGGCCGAGGTGGAAGCGGTGGTGCGGCTGTTCGAACAGCAGGCGCGTGACAAGGGGCTGGCACTGCTGGTGGATTATCAAGGGTCGGTGGACACCCAACTGATGCTCGATCCGATGCGCTTTCGGCAAGTGCTCGGCAATCTGCTGAGCAATGCCCTCAAGTTCACCCCGGCCGGTCACGTACGGATTCGCCTTGGCCTGCACCCGCAAGGGGAACGGCTGGCGCTGGCCATGAGTGTCGAAGACACCGGCATCGGCATTCCTCCCGCCGAGTTGGCGCAGCTCGGTGAAGCGTTCCGTCAGGCCAGCAATTGCAACCAGTCAGCGCGCCGCGGCAGCGGTCTTGGCCTGAACATCAGTCGGACCCTGTGTCGGCTGATGGGGGGCAGCTTGCAGTTGCATAGTCGCCTGGGGGCAGGCACCCGGGTCGAAGTGAAACTGCTGCTGGAGCGGGCCAAGGGCGAGGGCGACGAGCCGGCTGGCACCAGCGGCCCGGAGGACAACCTGGCGCAGGCTCGCTTGCGCGTGCTGGTGGTGGAGGATTACCCGCCCAACCGGTTGCTGCTGGTACAACAACTGGAGTACCTCGGTCATGAGGTCAGCGTGGCCGAAGAGGGGGGGCAGGCATTGCGTGCCTTCCTCGGCGAACGCTTCGATGTGGTGATCAGCGATTGCAACATGCCCGGGCTCGATGGCTATGCCCTGGTGCGGGCGATACGGCTGCATGAGTCCCGCTGTCAGGCGCCGCCTTGCCTGGTGCTGGGCATCACCGCCAATGCCCTGGCGGGAGAGCGCCAGCGCTGCCTGGCGGTGGGCATGAATGATTGCCTGTTCAAGCCCCTGAGCCTGGAGGCGTTGGCTGACGGACTCGATCGGCACACGCCGTCGGCAAAGCGCGATTGCCCGCCTGACGGGGCGCTTGAATCCCTGTTCCGCCTGGCCCGGGGCAACAGCTTGGCAGCCCGGGCGCTGCTCGAGGACTTGCTGCGCTGCAACCGCCAGGATCTCAAACAGTTGATGCTGGCTCTGCGGGTCAATGACCGGGCAGCCCTGGTGGCGCTCGCCCACAGGATCAAGGGTGGGGCAAGGATGATCAAGGCCGGCGAGCTGGTGGTCGCCTGTGAAGCGCTGGAACGCGCAGATGTCGGTACCCGGGCGCTGCGTCAACACGGCTGGGCTGTGCGGCAAGCCCTGCTGGCACTGCAGGCGAGCCTGCTGCAGGCCCGGCGCCAGTTGGATGCTGGCGGCCGGGCTGGCCAGGGGTCATATCATGCCCAACAGCAAAAGCACCAGCAGCACCACCAGCACGACGCCGATGATGCCCGAGGGGCCATAGCCCCAGCTTCGCGAATGGGGGAAAACCGGTAAGCCACCAATCAACAGCAGGATCAGGATGATGATGAGTATCGTGGTCATGTCGGAATCCTTGCATAGGGTGAGAGCGTGGGTGTGGGCAATCCTCAGTTCGGCCCTGGGAATCATGGCCGCCTATCCATTGCGACCTTCGCTGTGCGGCAAAAGTTTTACCGGCCTGCCTGCGGTCCGCGTTTGCCTGCGCCATTCAGCATCCTGATAGCGGGTCTGGGCGGCCCGGGGCTTCGCTACACTGGCGACAACTTTCCAGGACAGTACAAGGCTTGCTGCTATGCAGAACCGCATGATGATTACCGGTGCCGGCTCCGGGCTCGGCCGTGAGATTGCATTGCGCTGGGCGCGCGAGGGGTGGCAATTGGCGTTGGCCGATGTCAACGAGGCGGGCCTGAAGGAAACCCTGGCCCTGGTCAGGGAGGCTGGCGGCGATGGTTTCGTACAGCGTTGCGATGTCCGTGACTACAGCCAGCTCACCGCGCTGGCCCAAGCCTGCGAGGAGAAATTCGGCGGCATCGATGTGATCGTCAACAACGCCGGCGTCGCCGCCGGCGGTTTCTTTGCAGAACTGTCCCTGGAAGACTGGGACTGGCAGATTGCGATCAACCTGATGGGGGTGGTCAAGGGCTGCAAGGCATTCCTGCCCCTGCTTGAGCGCAGCAAGGGACGGATCATCAACATCGCCTCGATGGCGGCTTTGATGCAGGGACCGGCCATGAGTAACTACAACGTGGCCAAGGCCGGTGTGCTGGCGCTTTCCGAAAGCCTGCTGATCGAGCTGCGCCAGCAGGAAGTGGCGGTGCATGTGGTGTGCCCGTCGTTCTTCCAGACCAACCTGCTCGACTCCTTCCGTGGCCCGACACCGGCCATGAAAGCCCAGGTCGGCAAGTTGCTGGAAAACTCGCCGATCAGCGCCGCCGACATTGCCGACTATATCCATCGGCAAGTGGCTGCGGGTGAGTTCCTGATCCTGCCCCATGAGCTGGGACGTGAAGCCTGGAAACTCAAGCAGCGCAACCCGCAGGCGATTTATGACGAGATGGCCGGCATGGCCGAGAAAATGCGCGCCAAGGCCAGGCCGCCGCAGGCTTGAGTGAGTGCATCGGGTATCCTTGGCGGTCTTTGAACAGCCTTGAGTACCTGATGTGATCAACTACCTGTGGTTTTTTCTTGCGGCGGTCTTTGAAATCGCTGGCTGCTATGCGTTCTACATGTGGTTGCGGCTGGGCAAGAGTGCCTGGTGGATTGCTCCGGCGTTGCTCAGCCTGACCCTGTTCGCCCTGATCCTCACCCGCGTCGAAGCGGCGTATGCCGGGCGCGCCTATGCGGCATACGGCGGCATCTACATTGTCACGTCCTTGCTGTGGCTGGCACTGATCGAACGTGCGCGGCCCCTGGGCAGTGACTGGATCGGTGCGCTGTTGTGCGTGCTGGGGGCCAGCATCATTGTGCTGGGGCCGCGCCTTCACACTGCCTGAAGCGGGGAAAACCCGATCGATTTGTAGGCAAATTCAGCGCGGCAAGTAGGCTGCGTCTAATTAACTGTCGGGGCATTGATGGCAGCCTACACCCCGGCCAGTCTCTGGATTCCCAAACCTGTGGAGGATCGGAGACATGTTGGTAATTGGCCGAGAAGTGGGTGAAGTCATCACTATCGATGACAATATCAAGATCAGGGTGATTTCCGTCGATGGCAACGTGGTGCGCTTCGGTATCTGCGCCCCTCGCCATGTCGATGTACACCGGGCGGAAATCTACCGGCGCCTCAATGAAACGCTGATCAAGGAAACTGACTGATCAGTCGAACAACTCCCTGGGCACTTCATGTTTGGCCAGCAGCTGGCATTGCTGGCTGTCGAGGTCGAAGAGGATGAAGGCCTGGCCTTTGGCCAGCGCCTGGCGCACGCGCAGCACGCGGGTTTCCAGGGGCGTGTCGTCGCCGTTGTCGGTGCCGTCGCGGGTGACGAAGTCCTCGATCAGGCGGGTGAGGGTTTCGGCTTCCAGTTGGTCGTAGGGAATCAGCATGGGCAGGACAGGTTTGGCGAAGTGATCACTTATGCTACGCGAAACCTGTCCTGGCTGTGTAGGCGCAGGTGCCTGTTGCCCGTCAGCCGTGCTTGCCCTTGCCGCGAATCAACTCGCGCAGCATGAAGCGATTCGGGTGGCAGGCTTCGGCGACGCTGCGCGGCACCGGTAGCGGCGCATTGTCGGCCCAGGCGGCGATCAGCTCGCCCGACAGCGGCGCGGTGATCAGCCCGCGCGAACCATGGCCGCTGTTGATGTACAGGCCATCGAGCCAGGGGCAGGGCGTGTCGGGGATCTGCCGGGCATCCTTGGCCAGCACCGCGTAGTCCCGCTCGAACGCTTGCCGGTCCGCCAGGGGACCGACGATCGGCAGGTAGTCGGGGCTGGTGCAGCGGAAGGCGGCGCGGCCCTGCAGGGTGTGCGGATCAATCCCGTGGGCACCGAGGCGCTCGGCCAGGTCGGTGGAAATGGCTTCCAGCAGCCCGAGGTTACCGATGTGCTCGCCGACGGTGGGGGTGAGGTCGGTGCTATGGAAGTCGAAACTGGCACCCAGGGTGTGCTCGCCGTCACGGGGCGGGGCTACATAACCGTCGGCGCAGACCACGGTGCCCAGCGCCTGGCTGCGTGCCGTGGCGGGCAGACGGGTGATCTGGCCGCGAATACGCTTGAGCGGCAGGCTGGCGCAGGGCTCGAAGCGCTGGATCTCGGCTGCGGTGGCCAGCACCACCAGAGGCGCACTGGCCAGCAGCTTCTCGCTTTCCCAGGCCTGCCACAGGCCATCGACCTTGCGCAGTTGCAGCACCTGATGGTGAGGCAGCAGGGTGATGTGCGGATGCTGCAATTGTGCCTGGCACAAGGCCGGCGGATGCACCCAGCCACCTTCGGGGTAGAACAGGCCGCCGCTGGCCAGGCTCACCCCGGCCAACGCCTCTGCTTGCTCGCGGTCCAGGCGCTCGAGCAATTGCGGGTTGAAGGCCTCGGCCAGCAGCGTCTGGCGCTGCGCTTCCTTGGCATCGAAGGCCAGTTGAAGGACCCCGCAGGCGTCCCAGTCACGGCCCTTTTGCAGGGCTTCGAGCAGGCGCCGGGTGTAGCCGAAGCCGCTGAGGATCAGCCGTGACAAGGCCGTGCCATGGGCCGAGAGCTTGAGGTAGAGCACACCTTGCGGGTTACCCGAGGCCTCGGCTGCGGCCGTGGCGTGACGCTCCAGTACGCTGACCTGCCAGCCTCGCGCCGCCAGACTCGCAGCCGTGGCGCAGCCGGCCAGGCCGGCACCGATCACCAAGGCCTGGCGCGGGCCGGGCAGGGCGGCGGGGCGGGCGAACCAGGGCGCAGCGAGCGGCTCAGGCTCAAGTTCGGCGGGTCGACCGCAAAAGACCCCGCGCAGAATCTCCCACTTCTTGCCGATGCCGGGAATGCGCTTCATCTTGAAGCCCACCGCAATCAACCCGCGACGCACCCAGCCGGTACTGGTGAAGGTGCCGAGGGTGGCGCCTGGCGCCGACAGGCGACCGACCTGGGCGAACAGTTCCGGCGTCCACATCTGCGGGTTCTTGGCCGGGGCGAAGCCGTCGAGAAACCAGGCATCGACCTGGGCGTCGAGTTGCGGCAATTGCTCCAGCACATCGCCGATCATCAGGGTCAGGCGTACCCGGCCCTGGTCGAAGACGAAGCTCTGGAAGCCCTCGTGCACGGCCACATACTGCGCCAGCAGCTGGGTGCTGAAGGGCGCCAGCTCCGGCCACAGGGCCAGGGCGCGGGTCAGGTCGGTGCGGCTGAGCGGGAACTTCTCCACGCTGATGAAGTGCAGGCAGGCGTCGTTTGCGGCGCACTCGGCGAACAGCTGCCAGGCGCAGAAAAAGTTGAGCCCGGTGCCAAACCCGGTTTCGCCGATCACCAGGCTCTGGCCGGGTGCCAGTGCGCTGAAACGCTGGCGCAGGTCGTTCTGGTCGATGAACACGTGACGGGTCTCTTCCAGGCTCTGGTCCTTGGAAAAGTAGATGTCATCGAACTGGCGCGAATGGGGGCGGCCCTGGTCGTCCCAGTCGATCTGGGCGTAGTGGATTACATCGGTCATGGTCGGCTCGGGTGGGGCTAGAGCGGCATTTTAGCTGATCGCCCGGCCACTGTTGGACTGACCTGCGGCAATCTTTGTCCGGGCAGACAATGTTCGGCGCGATCCGCTAGTCTTGCTTATCCATGTAGGGAGCCTGGTATGTTCGAATCCGCCGAAATTGGTCATTGCATCGACAAAGAAACCTACGAAGCCGAAGTGCCGGCGCTGCGCGAGGCGCTGCTCGAGGCACAGTTCGAACTCAAGCAGCAGGCGCGTTTCCCGGTGATCGTGCTGATCAACGGCATCGAAGGGGCGGGCAAGGGCGAGACGGTCAAGCTGCTCAACGAGTGGATGGACCCGCGCCTGATCGAAGTGCGCACCTTCGACCAGCAGACCGACGAAGAACTGGCCCGGCCACCGGCGTGGCGCTACTGGCGGGCGCTGCCGGCCAAGGGGCGCATCGGTGTCTTTTTCGGCAACTGGTACAGCCAGATGCTCCAGGGCCGTGTACATGGCGAGTTCAAGGATGCGGTGCTCGACCAGGCTATCCGCGGCGCCGAGCGCCTGGAAGAGATGCTTTGCGATGAAGGCGCGCTGATCTTCAAGTTCTGGTTCCACCTGTCCAAGAAGCAGATGAAAGCCCGGCTCAAGGCGCTCAAGGACGATCCGCTGCACAGTTGGCGGATCAGCCCGCTGGACTGGCAACAGTCGGAAACCTACGACCGCTTCGTACGCTTCGGCGAGCGGGTGCTGCGCCAGACCAGCCGCGACTATGCCCCCTGGCATGTGATCGAGGGCGTCGATCCCCATTACCGCAGCCTGGCTGTCGGCCGCATCCTTCTCGAAGGCTTGCAGACCGCGCTCAAGGTCCAGCATGCGCCGGTGCACCAGGCCAACATCGCACCGTTGGGCATGAGCATCGATCATCGCAGCCTGCTCGGCAGCCTGGACATGACCTTGCGCCTGGACAAGGACGATTATCAGGAGCAGCTGATCACCGAGCAGGCGCGACTGTCCGGGCTGCTGCGCGACAAGCACATGCGCCGGCATGCCCTGGTCGCGGTGTTCGAGGGAAACGATGCCGCCGGCAAGGGCGGCGCCATTCGCCGGGTGGCCGCGGCGCTGGACCCGCGCCAGTACCGCATCGTGCCGATTGCCGCACCCACCGACGAGGAGCGCGAGCAACCTTACCTGTGGCGTTTCTGGCGGCATGTGCCGGCGCGGGGCAAGTTCACCGTGTTCGATCGCTCCTGGTATGGCCGGGTGCTGGTCGAGCGGGTCGAGGGTTTCTGCAGCCAGGCCGACTGGATGCGGGCCTATGGCGAGATCAATGATTTTGAAGAGCAGCTGAGCATGGCCGGCGTGGTGGTGGTCAAGTTCTGGCTGTCGATCGACAAGCAGACGCAGCTGGAGCGCTTCCAGGAGCGCGAGCAGACGCCATTCAAACGCTTCAAGATCACCGAGGAAGACTGGCGCAACCGCGACAAGTGGGGGCTGTACGAAGCAGCGGTGGGTGACATGGTTGACCGCACCAGCACCGAGATCGCGCCCTGGACCCTGGTCGAGGCCAATGACAAGCGCTGGGCCCGGGTCAAGGTACTGCGCACGATCAACGAGGCGCTGGAGAAGGCGTTCAAGAAGGACAAGGCGTAGGAGCGGGCTTGCCCCGCTATGGCGTGCTGTCTGGCACATCGCATCGCAGGGCAAGCCCGCTCCCACGGATGATGCAGGAGCCTTGGGAATGAGATGCTGAAATCTTTTCCGCAATTGTACCTGTCGGCCCCCCGCACCCACCCCGTAGAATCCAGTCTCCCCCCACCAAAGGGCTTTCGAGGCTGGTATGCACATTTCTTCCGGACGCTGGGTCTATGGCCTGTCACTTTCGCTGCTGACGGCCCTGCTCTGGGGCATTCTGCCGATCAAGCTCAAGCAGGTGCTGCAGGTGATGGACCCGATCACCGTGACCTGGTTTCGCCTGCTGGTTTCCGGTGGCCTGCTGCTGGCGTGGCTGGCTGCGAGCAAGCGCCTGCCTTCGTTCAAATCCTTGGGAAGCAAGGGCTGGGGGCTGGTGGCGCTGGCCACGTTCGGCCTGGTCGGCAACTACGTGCTGTACCTGGTCGGCTTGAAGCTGCTCAGCCCCGGCACCGCGCAACTGGTGGTGCAAATGGGGCCGGTGTTGCTGCTGGTGGCCAGTGTGTTCCTGTTCAAGGAGCGTTTCAGCCTGGGGCAGGGCGTGGGCCTGGCCATCCTCCTGGTTGGCTTCGGCCTGTTCTTCAACCAGCGCCTGGAAGAGCTGCTGACGTCGCTGAGCGTCTACACCACGGGCGTGCTGACCATCCTGCTGGCGACCACGATCTGGGTCTTCTATGCCCTGAGCCAGAAGCAACTGCTGACGGTATGGAATTCCATGCAGGTGATGATGGTGATCTACCTGTGCTGCGCCCTGTTGCTGACGCCCTGGGTGCATCCGCTTGAAGCGCTGCAACTGACCCCGGTGCAAGGCTGGTTGTTGCTGGCCTGCTGCCTCAACACCCTGGTGGCCTACGGTGCCTTCGCCGAGGCCCTGGCCCACTGGGAGGCCTCGCGGGTCAGCGCGACCCTGGCGATCACGCCGCTGGTGACCTTTGTCGCCGTGGCCCTGGCTGCCTGGTTCTGGCCCGACTACGTGCACGCCGAGCAGATCAATACCCTGGGTTACATCGGTGCAATGGTGGTGGTGGCGGGTTCGGCGCTGACCGCGCTGGGCCCTTCGCTGGTGGCCGGCTGGCGGGCCAGGCGCGTGCGCCTGGCCCGGTGACTCAGCCTTTCTTGCCCGGTTCGAGCATGTCCTGCGGGCGTACCCACTGGTCGAACTGCTGGTTGCTCAGGTAGCCCAGGGTCAGCGCCGCCTCGCGCAGGGTGGTGCCTTCGCTGTAGGCCTTCTTGGCGATTTCCGCCGCCTTGTCGTAGCCGATATGTGGGTTGAGTGCGGTGACCAGCATCAGTCCGCGTTCCAGGTGCGCGGCCATTTGCTCGGCATCCGGCTCGATACCGGCCACGCAGTGCTGCTGGAAGTTGCGACAGCCGTCGGCCAGCAACTCGATCGATTGCAGCAGGTTGTGGATGATCACCGGCTTGAACACGTTCAATTGCAGGTGGCCCTGGCTTGCGGCAAAGCCGATCGCCGTGTCGTTGCCCAGCACCTGGCAGGCCAGCATCGACAGGGCCTCGCACTGGGTCGGATTGACCTTGCCGGGCATGATCGAGCTACCCGGCTCGTTGGCCGGCAGGCGCACTTCGGCCAGCCCGGCGCGGGGGCCGGAGCCGAGCAGGCGCAGGTCGTTGGCCAGTTTCATCAGCGCCACCGCCAGGGTCTTGAGGCTCCCGGCCAGGGTGGTCAGGGGTTCATGCCCGGCCAGGGCGGCGAACTTGTTCGGTGCGGTGACGAAGGGCAGGCCGGAAAGGGCGGCCAGCTCCGCGGCAATGGCTTCGGCAAAGCCGTGCGGTGCGTTCAGCCCGGTGCCCACCGCAGTGCCGCCCTGGGCCAGCTCGCACACTGCCGGCAGGGCGCTGCGAATCGCCTTCTGGGCATAGTCGAGCTGGGCCACATAAGCCGAGACTTCCTGGCCGAAGGTGATCGGCGTGGCATCCATCATGTGGGTGCGGCCGGTCTTGACCAGGTGCTGGTGGCGCGCCGCAAGTTCGGCCAGGCCCGAGGACAGCTCGGCGATCGCCGGCAACAGCTGGTGCTGGACGGCCTGGGCGGCGGCGATGTGCATGGCGGTGGGGAAGCAGTCGTTGGAGCTTTGCGAGCGGTTGACGTGGTCATTGGGGTGGACCGGCACCTTGCCGCCGCGACCCTTGCCGGCCAGTTCGTTGGCGCGACCGGCAATCACTTCATTGACGTTCATGTTGCTCTGGGTGCCACTGCCGGTCTGCCAGACGACGAGCGGAAACTGGTCGTCGAGCTGGCCGTCGAGGACCTCGTCGGCGGCCTGTTCGATCAGCCGGGCAATATCGGCCGGAAGGTCTCCGTTGCGGTCGTTGACCCGTGCGGCGGCTTTCTTGATCAGCGCCAGGGCATGCAGGACGGCCAGTGGCATGCGTTCCTTGCCGATGGCGAAATTGATCAGCGAGCGTTGCGTCTGGGCACCCCAGTAGGCCTGGTCAGGAACTTCGACCTGCCCCAGGCTGTCAGTTTCGATACGACTCATGCTGCGATCACTCCCTTGTGGTCTGAACTCGCAGTTTAGGTCCCTTTTCGCCGTAGCGGATCCAACGCTCGTCGTTCCACTTGAGTGCCGTGCCCCAGTCAGCGCAGAATGCTCTACTCTGGGGTACTACCTCCTCTGTCTAATGAAGGAATTCCGATGACCCGTCTTCGCGCCCTTTGCACCGCTGTTGCGCTGGTCTGCGCCAGCGGCCAGGTGCTTGCCGACACCGCCAGCCACAACGCCAGTGCCGAAAAATTCCTCATGATGGCGCACGCCGACAAGCTGGGTACCCCGGTCTACATGCAGGTGCAGCAGATGTTTGCCCAGCGTTTCGAGCAGACCAAGGCCCCGGCCTCGAAGAAAGCCGTACTCGACAGCTACCAGGCCAAGGCCAACGCCGCCCTGGACCAGGCTATCGGCTGGAACAAGCTCAAGCCTGACATGGTCAAGCTGTACACCAGCACCTTCAGCGAAAGCGAACTCAAGGACCTGGTCGCGTTCTACCAGTCGCCGCTGGGCAAGAAAGTCATGGAAAAAATGCCGCAGATCACCCAACAGTCGGCCCAGCTGACCCAGCGCAAGCTTGAAAGCGCGGTACCGGTGGTCAACAAGCTGCTGGCCGACATGACCAAGGAACTCGATCCGAAGGCCGCCCAGGCCGCTCCGGCCAAGAAGCCGTAAGCGGAGCCTGACATGAGCATGCAGCAAAAGATCGAACAGAGCCTCCAGGCCCTCGCACCGCAGCACCTTGAGGTGCTCGACGAGAGCCATATGCACAGCCGCGGCCAACAGACCCACTACAAGGCCGTGCTGGTCAGCGAGCAGTTCGAGGGCCTGAACAGCGTCAAGCGCCACCAGAAGGTCTACGCCACCCTGGGTGAGCTGATGGGGCAATTCCATGCCCTGGCCCTGCACACCTATACCCCTGCCGAATGGCAGAAAGTCGGCGTCGCGCCTGCTTCGCCCACCTGTGCCGGTGGCAGCAAGCACTGATTTTATCGTCAGCTTTTTGTTAGAATGTGCAACGCGCCGCTCGTCGGCGCGTTTTTTTTTATCCGGTCCGCCCTTTGCGAGGGTGACCACCTGGAGATTCATTGCATGACCCAAGCTATCGTCGTGGCGGCGCTGTACAAGTTCGTCACCCTGAAAGATTACGTCGAGCTGCGCGAGCCGCTGCTCGAATCCATGCTGGCCAACGACATCAAGGGCACCTTGTTGCTGGCCGAGGAAGGCATCAACGGCACCGTCTCCGGCAGTCGTGAAGGTATCGACGGCCTGCTGGCCTGGCTGCGCAGCGATGAGCGCCTGGTGGATATCGACCACAAGGAATCCTACTGCGACGAGCAGCCGTTCTACCGCACCAAGGTCAAGCTCAAGAAAGAGATCGTCACCCTGGGCGTGCCGGGCGTGGACCCGAACCACAAGGTCGGTACCTACGTCGAGCCCCAGGACTGGAACGCGCTGATCAGCGATCCCGAGGTGCTGCTGATCGACACCCGCAACGACTACGAAGTGGCCATCGGCACCTTCGAGGGCGCGATCGATCCGAAGACCACCACCTTCCGTGAGTTCCCCGAATACATCAAAGCCAACTTCGACCCGGCCCGGCACAAGAAAGTGGCGATGTTCTGCACCGGTGGTATCCGCTGCGAGAAAGCCTCCAGCTACATGCTCGGTGAAGGTTTCGAAGAGGTCTATCATCTTAAGGGCGGGATCCTGAAATACCTCGAAGAGGTGCCTCAGGATGAAAGCCGCTGGCAGGGCGACTGCTTCGTGTTCGACAACCGGGTCACCGTGCGTCACGACCTGAGCGAGGGCGACTACGACCAGTGCCATGCCTGCCGCACCCCGATCAGCGTGGAAGACCGTGCGTCCGAGCACTACTCGCCTGGTATCAGTTGCCCGCATTGCTGGGACAGCCTGAGCGAGAAAACCCGACGCAGCGCCATTGACCGGCAGAAACAGATCGAGCTGGCCAAGGCCCGTAACCAGCCACACCCGATCGGTCACAACTACCGCAAAGCTGCCGAGGCCTGACCGATGTCCGCACGCCTGCTCTATGTGATGGACCCGATGTGCTCCTGGTGCTGGGGGTTTGCGCCGGTGGCCCAGGCCCTTATCGCCCAGGCACACGAAGCCGGGATCGAGACCCGCCTGGTGGTCGGTGGCTTGCGCACCGGCAGCAGTGCACTGGATGCCTCGACCCGACGCTACATCCTCGAGCATTGGCAGGCGGTCACCCAGGCCACGGGCCAGCCCTTTACCCACGAAGGCGCCATGCCGGACGGTTTCGTCTACGACACCGAGCCTGCCTGCCGCGCCCTGGTGACGGCCCGCAGCCTTGACGAACACCGCACCTGGGCGCTGCTGGCGGCCATCCAGCGGGCGTTCTACCAGGGTGGCCAGGATGTTACCCGCGCACCCGAGCTGGTGGCGCTGGCCGAACAGGTCGGCTTCGACCGTGCGCTGTTCGCCGAGCGCTTTACCAGCGCCGACGTGCGTGCGGCCACCGCCGCCGATTTCACTTGGGCCCAGGATTTGGGCATTGCCGGGTTCCCGACGCTGCTGGCCGAGCGCAATGGCCAACTGGCCTTGCTGACCAACGGCTACCAGCCACTCGATAGCCTCAGCCCGCTGCTCGGTCGCTGGCTGCAGCAGGCCGCCTGTGCTTGACCTGCCAGGGTCGCCCGACCCTGTGCCGGGGCCTGCCCCCGCTGTTGCCGATCGCTTGAGCTGGGCGGAAATCCGTCGCCTGGCCCTGCATCACAAGAAAGCCCTGTGGATCGCCAACGGCGTTGCCGTGCTGGCGGCCCTGTGCAGCGTGCCGATTCCCTTGCTGTTGCCCCTGCTGGTCGACGAAGTACTGCTCGGCCATGGCGATGCCGCGCTCAAATGGATGAACCACGTATTGCCCGGCAAC
The DNA here is from genome assembly GCF_030272875.2 of Pseudomonas sp. BJa5. NCBI lineage: Bacteria > Pseudomonadati > Pseudomonadota > Gammaproteobacteria > Pseudomonadales > Pseudomonadaceae > Pseudomonas > Pseudomonas sp. BJa5. Next base: position 44,766 of record NZ_JALRNG020000003.1, on the reverse strand, counting down.
TGGCAGGTGGCGGCCGGCTACATCGGCCTGATGCTGCTGCTGACCCTGGGCCTGCGCTGTTCGGCGCTGGCCTTCAACGTGGTGCAGGCGAAACTGTTCGCAGGCCTTGCCAAGGACATTGTCTATCGCCTGCGCATCCGCCTGATCGAGCGGCTCAAGCGCATCTCCCTCAAGGAATACGAAAGCCTGGGCGCCGGTACGGTGACCACGCACCTGGTCACCGACCTGGATACCCTGGACAAGTTCGTCGGTGAAACCCTGAGCCGCTTCCTGGTGGCCATGCTGACCCTCACCGGTACCGCCGGGATCCTGATCTGGATGCACTGGAAGCTGGCCTTGCTGATCCTGCTGTTCAACCCCCTGGTGATCTTTGCCACGGTGCAGTTGGGCAAGCGGGTCAAGCACTTGAAGAAGCTCGAAAACGACAGCACCTCGCGCTTTACCCAGGCGCTGACCGAAACCCTGGACGCCATCCAGGAAATCCGCGCCAGCAACCGCCAGGGCTATTTCCTCGGGCGCCTTGGCCTGCGTGCCCAGGAGGTGCGCAACTATGCGGTCGCCTCGCAATGGAAAAGCGATGCCAGTGGCCGTGCCAGCGGTCTGCTGTTCCAGTTCGGCATCGATATCTTCCGTGCCGCGGCGATGCTCACGGTGCTGTTTTCCGACCTGTCCATCGGCCAGATGCTGGCGGTGTTCAGCTACCTCTGGTTCATGATCGGTCCGGTCGAGCAACTGCTCAACCTGCAGTACGCCTATTACGCGGCAGGCGGTGCCCTGAGCCGCCTCAACGAACTGCTGGCGCGTGCCGACGAGCCGCAGTTCCCTGGCGGCGTCGATCCGTTCAAGGGGCGCGACACGGTGGGTATCGAAGTCCAGGGCCTGCGTTTTGCCTATGCCGACGAGCCGGTGCTCGACCAGTTGAACCTGTCCATCGCCCCAGGCGAAAAAGTCGCCATCGTCGGTGCCAGTGGCGGTGGCAAGAGCACCCTGGTGCAGTTGCTGCTCGGGCTCTACAGCGCCCAGGCCGGGACCATCCGCTTTGGCGGTTCGACCTTGCAGGACATCGGTCTGGAAACCCTGCGCGAGCATGTGGCGGTGGTGCTGCAGCATCCATCGCTGTTCAACGACAGCGTGCGCGCCAACCTGACCATGGGCCGTGACTGCAGCGACGAGGCCTGCTGGCAGGCGCTGGCCATCGCCCAGCTCGATGCCACCATCGCTGCCATGCCGCGTGGCCTGGACACCGTGGTCGGGCGTTCCGGCGTGCGCCTGTCGGGCGGTCAGCGCCAGCGCCTGGCGATTGCGCGGATGGTCCTGGCCGAGCCCAAGGTGGTGATCCTCGACGAGGCCACCTCGGCGCTGGACGCGGCCACCGAATACAACCTGCACCAGGCCCTGGCGCGCTTCCTCAGCGCCCGCACCACGCTGATCATTGCCCATCGGCTGTCGGCGGTGAAACAGGCCGATCGGGTGCTGGTCTTCGATGGCGGGCATGTGGCCGAAGACGGTGATCACCAGCAATTGATCGCCGATGGTGGCTTATACGCCAAGTTGTACGGTCATTTGCAACAGAGTTGAGTGCAAAGTGAGGCCGGGCCACGAAAAGCGCTCCAGCTTTCATGGCAAATAGCCTAGTCTGTGCATCAACAATACTGAGATTCATCCGGCTCTGTGTGCAAGGGACCTCATGAACCGAAAACGGACTCTCGAAGCGCCGAAGTTGTTGGGCATCATCTGGCCCTTTGTCGCGGTCGTGCTGTTCCAGGCAATGCTGGGGAGCATCAGCCTGTACGCCTTGTCGGCGGTGCGTGGCTATGTGGCGGGGGAAAGCCTCTGGTCCAAGGGGCAGAAGGACGCGATCTACTACCTCAACCTGTATGCCGACAGCCGCGACGAAGCCACCTTCCAGAAGTACCGCAATGCCATTGCCGTGCCCCAGGGCGGGCATGACCTGCGCGTTGCCCTGGACCTGCCGACGCCGGACCTGGACGCCGCGCGCCGTGGCATTCTCCAGGGCGGCAATCATCCGGACGACGTCTCCAGCCTGATCTGGTTGTACCTCAACTTTCACCAGGTCAGTTACCTGGAAAAGGCCATTGATCTGTGGGCAGTGGGGGACGGCTTTCTCAGCCAGCTCAACGAAGTGGCCCAACAGATGCACCAGGGCTTCGCCTCGGGCAAGGCCGATCGCCATGCGGTAGCCGAATGGAAGGCGCGCATCGCCGCCATCAACGATGAAGTGACCCCGGCCGCCCGGGCCTTCAGCGACGCCCTGGGCGAAGGCTCGCGCATGCTGCTGCGGGTGCTGCTGGTGACCAACCTGGCGACCGCCTTGTTCCTGATCGCCCTGGCGTGGTTGCGTTCCAGCAAGTTGCTGACCCAGCGTCAGGCCTTTGCCAATGCCTTGCAGGTCGAGAAGGAGCGGGCGCAAATCACCCTCGAATCCATTGGCGACGGTGTGATCACCACTGACGTCGAAGGCTGTATCACCTACATGAACCCGGCCGCCGAGCAACTGACCCACTGGCATGCCGCCCAGGCCCAGGGCCTGCCGCTGGCGGCGCTGTTCAGCTTGCTCGACGACAACGCCGAGAAAGACAGCCTGACCCTGGTCGAGCACATCCTAAGTGGCACCCTGCAGAGCGGTAGCGACCACGCCAAGCTGATCCAGCGCCTGGACGGCAGCACCGTGTCGGTCACCCTGGTCGGGGCGCCGATCATGGCCGAAGGGCGAATCAGCGGTATCGTCCTGGTGCTGCACGACATGACCCAGGAGCGCCAGTACATTGCCAATTTGTCTTGGCAGGCGACCCATGATGCCCTGACCGGGCTGGCCAACCGCCGCGAATTCGAATACCGCCTGGAGCAGGCCCTGAACGGCCTGGCGCGCAAACCGGCGCGTCATGCGCTGATGTTCCTCGACCTGGATCAGTTCAAGCTGGTCAACGACACCTGCGGGCATGCCGCCGGTGACGAGTTGCTGCGGCACATCTGCGCGGTGTTGCAGGCCGGGCTGCGCGAGGGCGACACCCTGGCCCGGCTGGGCGGCGACGAGTTCGGCATATTGCTCGAGAACTGCCCGCAGGAGCAGGCCGAGCGCATCGCCGAGGGGCTGCGCCAGGCCGTGCAGAGCCTGCATTTCGTCTGGAAGGGGCGGCCGTTCATGACCACGGTGAGTGTCGGCCTGGTGCATGTGGCCCAGGCGCCTGTGACCCTGGAAGCCTCCCTGCGGGCGGCCGACATGGCCTGCTACATGGCCAAGGAAAAGGGCCGCAACCGGGTCCAGGTGTACCATGCCGACGACAGCGAACTGTCCATGCGTTTCGGCGAAATGGCCTGGATCCAGCGTCTGCATGTGGCCCTGGAAGAGAACCGTTTCTGCCTCTATGCCCAGGAGATCGCGGCCCTGAAGCCGGATGACAGTGGCGGGCACATCGAGATCCTCTTGCGCCTGCACGATGAAAGCGGGCGGATCATCCTGCCCGACAGCTTCATTCCGGCTGCCGAACGCTACGGCCTGATGACTGCCCTGGACCGTTGGGTGGTGCGCAGTGTCTTCAAGGTCATCCGCCAATGCCTGAACGAGCGGCGCGACGGCCCCCTGGCCATGTGCGCGATCAACCTGTCGGGTAGCAGCATCGGCGATGACAAGTTCCTGGAGTACCTGCAGCGCCTGTTTGGCGAGTACGGCATTCCGCCGCACATGATTTGTTTCGAAATCACTGAAACCAGTGCCATTGCCAATCTGGGTAGCGCCATTCGCTTCATCAATGAGCTCAAGGGGCTGGGCTGTCGATTCTCCCTGGATGATTTCTGCGCCGGGATGTCGTCGTTCGCATATTTGAAACATTTACCTGTAGACTTCCTGAAGATCGACGGAAGTTTCGTCAAGGACATGCTCGATGACCCGGTCAACCGGGCCATGGTCGAGGTGATCAACCATATCGGTCATGTCATGGGCAAACGCACCATCGCCGAATTCGTCGAAACCCCGTTGATCGAACACGCATTACAAGAGATAGGCGTCGACTACGCCCAGGGTTACCTGATCGAGCGACCGCAGGTGTTCACCTGCGAAAGCCTGCAACGCCAACGGACTGCCACAAGGCCCTTGCTGTCCAGGGCACCCGGGACCTTTCGCTGAAGGTCTGCACGATAATCACAAGGAACAAGGAGCTGACAGTGATTGACGCGTTCATTCGTACCGGTCCATTGATGGACCCCACCAGTTACCCACTCTGGGCCCAACAACTGATCAAGGACTGCTTCGAAAGCAAGCGCCGGGTCGTTGAACATGAACTCTACCAACGCATGCGTGACGGGCGCCTGAGCGGCCGCACCATGCGCCAGTACCTGATCGGTGGCTGGCCGGTGGTCGAGCAGTTCTCCCTGTACATGGCCCAGAACCTGACCAAGACCCGCTACGCCCGCCATCCTGGGGAGGACATGGCGCGCCGCTGGCTGATGCGCAACATCCGCGTCGAGCTCAATCATGCCGATTACTGGCTGTATTGGAGCCAGGCCCATGGTGTCAGCCTGGAGGACCTGCAGGCCCAGGATGTGCCGACCGAACTCAATGGCCTGAGCGACTGGTGCTGGCATACCTGCGCGGCCGATTCGCTGGTGGTGGCCATTGCGGCGACCAACTATGCGATCGAAGGGGCAACGGGGGAGTGGTCGGCGCTGGTCTGTTCGACCGGTGTCTATGCCCAGGGCTTCCCCGAAGAGGGCCGCAAGCGCGCCATGAAGTGGCTGAAGATGCATGCCCAGTACGATGACGCCCATCCGTGGGAAGCATTGGAAATCGTCTGCACCCTGGCGGGCAACAATCCGTCCCAGGCCTTGCAGGCCGAGTTGCGTCGGGCCATCTGCAAGAGCTACGACTACATGTTCCTGTTCCTTGAGCGCTGCATGCAGCTGGAACAGCGTCAGCCCGCCCGTCTCCAGGCGGAGCTGGCCGAAGGCTGATTACTGGGCGTTGAACGCCTGGCCATTGACGCCGCTGCTGTCCGGGCCCATCAGGTACAGATAGACCGGCATGATCTGCTCGGGCAGCGGGTTGTTTTCCGGGTTCTCGCCCGGATAGGCCTGGGCGCGCATGCTGGTGCGGGTGGCGCCCGGGTTGATGCTGTTGGCACGTACCGGTGCCACGCCTTCCAGTTCGTCGGCGAGGGTCTGCATCAGGCCCTCGGTGGCGAACTTCGACACCCCGTAGGCACCCCAGTAGGCCCGGCCTTTGCGCCCGACGCTGCTGGAGGTGAAAATCACCGAAGCATCCTTGGACAGCTTGAGCAGTGGCAGCAGGGTGCTGGTCAGCATGAACATGGCGTTGACGTTGATCTGCATCACGCGCATGAAGTTGTCGCCCGACAGCTGCTCCAGCGGTGTGCGCGGACCGATGATCGAGGCGTTGTGCAGCAGGCCGTCGAGGTGGCCGAACTCGCCTTCGATCATGGCTGCCAGCTCGTCGTACTGGTGCGGCAGGGCGGTTTCCAGGTTGAATGGAATGACTGCAGGCTTGGGGTGGCCGGCGGCTTCGATCTCGTCGTAGACCTGGCTCAGGTTGCCTTCGGTCTTGCCCAGCAGCAACACGGTGGCGCCGTGGGCGGCGTAGGCCTTGGCGGCCGCTGCACCGATACCGCGACCGGCGCCGGTGACCAGGATGGTGCGGCCCTTGAGCAGGTCGGGGCGGGCGGAGTATTCGAACATGGGGTTGCCTCTTGCAAATGGGGTGGCTTTATCGCGGGGCAAGCCCGCTCCTACAGCTGTGTGTGGGAGCGGGCTTGCCCCGCGATCACGGTCAGCAGCCGCAAAGCGCGCTATCAAGCACCTTGCGCAGCTCCAGCGGATGATCGACCACCACATCCGCGCCCCAGTTGTTGGGGTTGTCATCGGGATGAATATAGCCGTAGCGCACCGCCGCCGTGCGGGTGCCGGCATCGCGGCCGGACTCGATGTCACGCAGGTCGTCACCGATGAACAGGACGCTGGCAGGGTCCAGGTCCAGGGTCTTGCAGGCGAGGATCAGTGGCTCGGGATCCGGCTTGCTGTTCTTCACGTGGTCCGGGCAGATCAGCAGGGCCGAGCGCTCGGCCAGGCCCAGTTGCTGCATGATCGGTTCGGCAAAGCGCACCGGCTTGTTGGTCACCACGCCCCACAGCAGGTTGGCTTTCTCGATGTCGGCCAGCAGTTCGGCCATGCCGTCGTAGAGCTTGCTGTGTACCGCGCAGCCTTGCTGGTAGCGCTCGAGGAACTCCAGGCGCAGGGCCTCGAACTCCGCCGCTTCGGGATCCAGGTCGAAGGTCGCCGAAACCATGGCCTTGGCGCCGCCGGATACCACGTCGCGGATGCGCTGGTCATCGATGGCCGGCAGGCCGCGGTCGGCCAGCATGGCCTGGCAGATGGCGATGAAATCCGGCGCCGTGTCGAGCAGGGTGCCGTCCATGTCGAAAAGTACCGCTCGCAAACGCATGCTCATTCCTCGCGCAGGGTCTGGATCATGTAGTTGACGTCAACGTCGTTGGCCAGCTTGTAGTGCTTGGTCAGCGGGTTGTAGGTCAGGCCGATGATGTCCTTGACGCAGAGGCCCGCTTCGCGGCTCCAGGCGCCCAGTTCCGAAGGGCGGATGAACTTCTTGAAGTCGTGGGTGCCGCGCGGCAGCAACTTCATGATGTATTCGGCGCCGATGATGGCGAACAGGTAGGCCTTGGGGTTGCGGTTGATGGTCGAGAAGAACACCTGGCCGCCGGGCTTGACCATACGGAAGCACGCGCGGATCACCGAGGACGGGTCGGGCACGTGTTCAAGCATCTCAAGGCAAGTGACCACATCGAACTGCTCGGGCATTTCCTCGGCCAGGGCTTCGGCGGTGATCTGCCGGTACTCGACCTCAACTCCGGACTCCAGTTGATGCAGCTGGGCCACCGCCAGCGGTGCTTCGCCCATGTCGATGCCGGTCACGGTGGCGCCGCGCAGGGCCATGGCTTCGCTGAGAATGCCGCCGCCGCAGCCGACGTCCAGGACCTTCTTGCCGGCCAGCTTGACCCGCTCGTCGATCCAGTTGACCCGCAGCGGGTTGATGTCGTGCAGCGGCTTGAACTCGCTCTCGCGGTCCCACCAGCGGTGGGCCAGGGCTTCGAACTTGGCGATTTCGGCGTGGTCGACGTTGCTCATGGAACAGTCCTCTGAAACTCTGATAAAGGTGTCACGGGCCGGCAGCTGTGGCTGCCAGCCGGTCATTCGTTGCGTTCACCGATCCGCTGGCCCCAGGCGCAGGCCGTGGCCTGCAGGGCCTGTTCGTCCAGGCGGGTCAGGCGACGCTCGTCAAGCAGTTGCTTGCCGGCAACCCAGACATGCTTCACGCAGTCACGGCTGCTGGCGTAGATCAGTTGTGAAACCGGATCGTAGATCGGCTGCTGGGCCAGGCCCGACAGGTCGAAGGCGACCAGGTCGGCGGCCTTGCCCAGCTCCAGCGAACCGGTCACGGTGTCCAGGCCCAGGGCCCGAGCGCCATTGAGCGTTGCCATGCGCAGCGCCCGGTGGGCATCCAGGGCGGCAGCCGAGCCGGCCACGGCCTTGGCCAGCAGGGCGGCGGTACGGGTTTCGCCGAGCAGGTCGAGGTCGTTGTTGCTGGCTGCGCCATCGGTGCCCACGGCCACGTTGACGCCGGCCTGCCACAGGCGCTCGACCGGGCAGAAGCCGCTGGCGAGCTTGAGGTTGGATTCCGGGCAGTGCACCACGCTGGTGTTGCTTTCTACCAGCAGGGCCAGGTCGTCGTCGCTGACCTGGGTCATGTGCACCGCCTGCAGCCGTGGCCCCAGCAGGCCCAGGCGGGCGAGGCGGGCCAGCGGGCGCTCGCCGCGGGTGGCCAGGGACTGCTCGACCTCGAAGGCGGTTTCGTGGATGTGCATGTGGATCGGCGCATCCAGTTCCTCGGCGATCACCCGGATCTTCTCCAGGTTCTCGTCGCTGACCGTGTACGGCGCATGCGGGCCCATCGCCACGGTGATACGGGGGTGATAGCGCAGGTCGCCGAACAGCTCCACGGCCAGGTGCAGGGCTTCATCGGTGCTGCGTGCGCCGGGAATGGGGAAATCCAGCAGCGGCACGGCGATCTGCGCGCGGATGCCGCTGTTGTGCACCCGCTCGCTGGCGATCCGCGGATAGAAGTACATGTCGGCAAAGCAGGTGACGCCGCCCTTGATCTGCTCGGCGATCGCCAGGTCGGTGCCGTCCCGGACGAAGTCCTCATCCACCCAGCGGCCTTCGGCCGGCCAGATGTGCTCCTCGAGCCAGGTCATCAGCGGCAAGTCGTCGGCCAGGCCACGGAACAGGGTCATGGCCGCATGGCCGTGGGCGTTGACCAGCCCCGGCGCGAGCAGGCAGCCCGGCAGTTCGCGGGTTTCGGCTGGGGCCAGGCGGGCGGCCTGTTCGCGCGGGCCGATAAAAACGATTTGCCCGTCGCGAATGCCCAGTCCATGCTCCTTCAATACCACCCCGGCAGGTTCGACAGGCACCAGCCAGGTCGGCAGGAGCAGCAGGTCGAGCGGTGTAGCGGGTTTGGGCATGGCAGGGTTTCCCTGGGTCGCATGGGCTGAGGGCGAAGTATACCCGAGCGTCCGCGCCAGGGGCTCGCTATAATCGCCCGCTTTTGATGTCCGACTGATGGGGTGAGGCATGCGCGATCAATTAATGGCGGCAGAGAAGGTGACGGCCATCGATTGGCGCGATGGCGTCCTGTACCTGCTCGACCAGCGCATGCTGCCGTTCGAGCAGACCTGGCTGCCTTGCAGCGATGCCGCGGCCGTTGCCGGGGCGATCCGATCCATGGTGGTGCGCGGCGCGCCGGCCATCGGCATCAGTGCCGCCTACGGCCTGGCCATGGCGGTGCGCCAGCGCCTGGCGCAAGGCGATGACTGGGAGCAGGCGCTGGAAGAAGACTTCGAGCTGCTGGGCGAGGCGCGGCCGACTGCCGCCAACCTGTTCTGGGCGCTCAATCGCATGCGCGAACGCCTGTTGCGGATAAAGGAAGGCGAGGATGTGGCGGCGATCATGGCCGCTGAAGCCATCGCCATCCACGACAGCGACCGCGAAGCCAACCTGACCATGGCCCAACTCGGCGTCGACCTGATCCGCAAGCACCAGGGCAGCGAGCAGGCCCTGCTGACCCACTGCAATACCGGCGCCCTGGCCACCGGCGGCTTCGGCACCGCGCTGGGGGTGATCCGGGCGGCCTATCTGGAAGGGATGGTCGAGCGCGTCCATGTCAACGAAACCCGCCCCTGGCTGCAAGGTTCGCGGCTGACCGCCTGGGAGCTGGCCGGCGAGGGCATCCCGGTGACCGTCCATGCCGACTCTGCCGCTGCGCACCTGATGAAAACCAAGGGCATCACCTGGGTCATCGTCGGCGCCGACCGCATCACCGCCAATGGCGATGTGGTCAACAAGATCGGCACCTACCAGCTGGCGGTCACCGCCATGCACCATGGCGTGCGTTTCATGGTGGTAGCGCCCAGTTCCAGCATCGACATGAACCTGGAAAGCGGCGAGGACGTCTACCTTGAGGAGCGCGGCGGCGCCGAGCTGCTGGAAGTGGAGGGCCGGCACCTCGGTGCCGGCGTGGAGGCCTTCAATCCGGTCTTTGACGTGACTCCGGCGGACCTTGTCGATGTGATCGTGACCGAGAAGGGTATTGTCGAGCGCCCCGACGCGGTCAAGATGGCACAACTGATGTGCCGCAAGCGTTTGCATTGAGGGCTTGCCCGGCGCTGGCGGCCTGTTGTGGCGGCTGTCGCACGTTGCAGACGAGCAGTAGGGTAGTAGTGCCGCAGCCTACTCCCACCGTCTAGGCGATTGTGGTAACATCCGACGGTTTCCAAGGCAGCCCTGCGGGGTTGTCTTTACTGCGCAGATCCATGGCTTAACTCGTTGATTTGTCGTAAGTCGTTGCAAGGAGTCACTTTGCGGCGACGAGCTTCGTTCGTCCCATATGGATGTGACGAGGTTTCACCAGAAAAAGGAATCAGGCTTCTCATGGGCGAACTGGCCAAAGAAATCCTCCCGGTCAATATCGAAGACGAACTGAGACAGTCCTACCTCGACTACGCGATGAGCGTCATTGTCGGGCGTGCGCTGCCCGATGCGCGTGATGGCTTGAAGCCCGTGCATCGCCGTGTTCTCTATGCGATGAGCGAACTGGGCAACGACTGGAACAAACCGTACAAGAAATCCGCCCGTGTGGTCGGTGACGTGATCGGTAAGTACCACCCCCACGGTGATACCGCGGTCTACGACACCATCGTGCGCATGGCGCAGCCGTTCTCGCTGCGCTACCTGCTGGTCGACGGTCAGGGCAACTTCGGTTCGGTGGACGGCGACAACGCCGCGGCCATGCGATACACCGAAGTGCGCATGACCAAGCTGGCCCATGAGCTGCTGGCCGACCTGCACAAGGAAACCGTCGACTGGGTGCCCAACTACGACGGCACCGAGCAGATCCCGGCGGTCATGCCGACCAAGATCCCCAACCTGCTGGTCAACGGTTCCAGCGGTATTGCCGTGGGCATGGCAACCAACATCCCGCCGCACAACCTCGGTGAAGTCATCGACGGTTGCCTGGCACTGATCGACAACGCCGAGATCACGGTCGATGAACTGATGCAGTTCATCCCGGGCCCGGACTTCCCGACCGCAGCCATCATCAACGGTCGCCAGGGCATCATCGAGGCCTACCGCACCGGCCGTGGCCGCATCTACATGCGCGCCCGCTCCACCGTCGAAGACATCGACAAGGTCGGTGGCCGCCAGCAGATCGTCGTCACCGAGCTGCCGTACCAGCTGAACAAGGCGCGGCTGATCGAGAAGATCGCCGAGCTGGTCAAGGAAAAGAAACTCGAAGGCATCACCGAGCTGCGCGACGAGTCCGACAAGGACGGCATGCGCATCGTCATCGAGCTGCGCCGTGGCGAGGTGCCTGAGGTCATCCTCAACAACCTCTACGCCCAGACCCAGCTGCAGAGCGTGTTCGGCATCAACATCGTGGCGCTGATCGACGGCCGTCCGCGGGTGCTGAACCTCAAGGACCTGCTCGAAGCCTTCGTCCGTCACCGCCGTGAAGTGGTGACCCGTCGTACCGTCTTCGAACTGCGCAAGGCCCGCGAGCGCGGCCATATCCTTGAAGGCCAGGCGGTTGCCCTGTCCAACATCGATCCGGTCATCGCCCTGATCAAGGCCTCGCCGACCCCGTCCGAGGCCAAGGAAGCACTGGTCAGCACGCCGTGGGAATCCAGCGCCGTGCAGGTGATGGTCGAGCGCGCCGGCGCCGACTCCTGCCGTCCGGAAAACCTCGACGAGCAATACGGCCTGCGCGACGGCAAGTACTTCCTGTCGCCGGAACAGGCCCAGGCCATCCTCGACCTGCGCCTGCACCGCCTGACCGGTCTCGAGCATGAAAAACTGCTGGCCGAGTACCAGGAGATCCTCAACCAGATCGGCGAGCTGATCCGCATCCTCAACAGTGCCGAGCGCCTGATGGAAGTGATCCGCGAAGAGCTGGAACTGATCCGCGCCGAATACGGCGACGTGCGCCGCACCGAAATCCTCGATGCGCGCCTGGACCTGACCCTGGGCGACATGATTCCGGAAGAAGACCGGGTCGTGACCATCTCCCACGGCGGCTACGCCAAGACCCAGCCGCTGGCGGCCTACCAGGCCCAGCGTCGTGGTGGCAAAGGCAAGTCGGCCACCGGCGTCAAGGACGAGGACTACATCTCGCACCTGCTGGTCGCCAACAGCCACACCACGCTGCTGCTGTTCTCCAGCAAGGGCAAGGTGTACTGGCTCAAGACCTACGAAATCCCCGAGGCCTCCCGTGCCGCGCGCGGTCGACCGCTGGTCAACCTGCTGCCGCTGGACGAGGGCGAGTACATTTCGACCATGCTGCCGGTCGAGGAATACACCGAAGGTCACTTCATCTTCATGGCTACCGCCAACGGCACCGTGAAGAAGACCCCGCTGGAATCCTTCAGCCGCCAGCGCAGCGTCGGCCTGATCGCCCTGGAGCTGGACGAAGGCGACGTGCTGATTTCCGCGGCCATCACCGATGGCGAGCGTGAGGTCATGCTGTTCTCCGACGCCGGCAAGGTCACCCGCTTCAAGGAATCCGACGTCCGTGCCATGGGCCGTACCGCCCGCGGTGTGCGCGGCATGCGCCTGGGCGAAGGGCAGAAGCTGATCTCCATGATCATTCCGGAGGAGGGCAGCCAGATCCTCACCGCCTCCGAACGTGGTTACGGCAAGCGTACCGAAATCGGCGAGTTCCCAGAGTACAAGCGTGGCGGCCAGGGCGTTATCGCCATGGTCAGCAACGAGCGTAACGGTCGCCTGGTCGGTGCCGTGCAGGTGCAGGACGGCGAGGAGATCATGCTGATCTCCGACCAGGGCACCCTGGTCCGTACCCGCGTCGGCGAGGTCTCCAGCCTGGGTCGTAACACCCAGGGCGTGACCCTGATCAAGCTGGCCAATGACGAGACCCTGGTGGGTCTGGAGCGAGTCCAGGAGCCATCCGAAGAGGAAGGCGACGAGGAGTTCGTCGACGAAGCTGACGACGCTGTCGAGGCACCAGAGGCCCAGGCCGCTGGCGACGAAGAGGCGCCTCAGGAATAAACCTAGCAGTACCCTGGTGGGGGTGGTCGCGGCGGCGCAGTCCTTGCGCCGCGCGGCCTGCTCCACGGACATCATGAGCAGAGCGAGAGTGGATGTGAGCAAACGAGCCTTTAACTTCTGCGCAGGCCCTGCTGCGCTCCCTGAAGCTGTACTGCAGCGCGCCCAGGCCGAAATGCTGGATTGGCATGGCAAGGGCCTGTCCGTGATGGAAATGAGCCATCGTAGCGACGACTACGTGGCCATCGCCGAAAAGGCCGAACAGGACCTGCGCGACCTGTTGTCCGTTCCTGCCAACTACAAGGTGCTGTTCCTGCAGGGCGGTGCGAGCCAGCAGTTCGCCGAGATCCCCCTGAACCTGCTGCCCGAGAATGGCACTGCCGACTATATCGAGACCGGTATCTGGTCGAAGAAGGCCATCGAGGAAGCCCGTCGCTTCGGCAACATCAATGTCGCCGCCAGCGCCAAGCCTTACGACTACCTGTCGATCCCTGGCCAGAACGAATGGAAGCTGACTCCGGGCGCCGCCTATGTGCACTACGCCTCGAACGAGACCATCGGTGGCCTGCAGTTCGACTGGGTGCCACAGACCGGTGACGCACCGCTGGTGGTCGACATGTCCTCGGACATCCTCTCGCGCCCGATCGACGTCTCCGACTTCGGCATGATCTATGCCGGTGCGCAGAAGAACATCGGCCCGAGCGGCCTGGTGGTGGTGATCGTGCGTGAAGACCTGATCGGTCGCGCCCGCAGCAGCTGCCCGACCATGCTCGACTACAAGATCGCCGCCGACAACGGTTCGATGTACAACACCCCGGCTACCTATTCCTGGTACCTCTCGGGCCTGGTGTTCGAGTGGCTCAAGGAGCAGGGCGGCGTCGCGGCCATGGAGCAGCGCAACCGCGCCAAGAAAGACCGCCTGTACGGCTTCATCGACAGCAGCGACTTCTACACCAACCCGATCAGCGTCAACGCCCGTTCCTGGATGAACGTACCGTTCCGCCTGGCCGACGAGCGCCTGGACAAGGCCTTCCTGGCCGGTGCCGACGCCCGTGGCCTGCTCAACCTCAAGGGGCACCGTTCGGTCGGCGGCATGCGCGCCTCGATCTACAACGCCCTGGGCCTGGACGCCGTGGAAGCGCTGGTCGGCTACATGGCTGAATTCGAGAAGGAGCACGGCTGATGTCGGAGCAGGAACTCAAGGCGCTGCGGGTGCGCATTGACAGCCTCGACGAGAAGATCCTCGAGCTGATCAGTGACCGTGCTCGTTGCGCGCAGGAAGTGGCGCGGGTCAAGACTGCCACCCTGGCCGAAGGCGAGGCGCCGGTGTTCTACCGGCCCGAGCGCGAGGCGCAGGTGCTCAAGCGCGTCATGCAGCGCAACCAGGGGCCGCTGGGCAACGAAGAAATGGCGCGCTTGTTCCGCGAGATCATGTCGTCGTGCCTGGCCCTGGAGCAGCCGCTCAAGGTGGCCTACCTGGGCCCCGAGGGCACCTTCACCCAGGCCGCGGCGATGAAGCATTTCGGCCATGCGGTGATCAGCAAGCCGATGGCGGCCATCGATGAAGTGTTCCGCGAAGTGGCGGCCGGCGCCGTCAACTTCGGCGTGGTGCCGGTGGAAAACTCCACCGAGGGTGCGGTCAACCATACCCTCGACAGTTTCCTCGAGCACGACATGGTCATCTGTGGCGAAGTCGAGCTGCGTATCCACCACCACCTGCTGGTGGGCGAGAACACCAAGACCGACAGCATCACCCGTATCTACTCCCATGCCCAGTCCCTGGCCCAGTGCCGCAAGTGGCTGGACGCGCACTACCCGAATGTCGAGCGCGTGGCGGTATCGAGCAATGCCGAAGCCGCCAAGCGGGTCAAGGGCGAGTGGAACTCGGCGGCCATCGCCGGTGACATGGCGGCCAGCCTCTACGGCCTGACTCGCCTGGCCGAGAAGATCGAAGACCGTCCGGACAACTCCACGCGCTTCCTCATGATCGGCAACCAGGAAGTGCCGCCGACCGGCGACGACAAGACCTCGATCATTGTCTCCATGAGCAACAAGCCGGGCGCCTTGCACGAGCTGCTGGTGCCGTTCCACGAGAACGGCATCGACCTGACTCGTATCGAGACCCGTCCATCGCGCAGCGGCAAATGGACCTACGTGTTCTTCATCGACTTCATCGGTCACCACCGCGATCCGCTGATCAAGGCCGTGCTGGAGAAGATCAGCCAGGAAGCCGTGGCCCTCAAGGTATTGGGTTCCTATCCAAAAGCGGTACTCTGAGGCAATGAGTGGCGTACATGCAGTTTTGAACAGGGTCCAGCTCCGTGGGTGAAGTCGTGGTGAACAAGGTCGAGCCGATCATCGGCCGACTGGTGGTGGTCGGTCTCGGCCTGATTGGTGGCTCGTTCGCCAAGGGCCTGCGTGAAAGCGGCCTGTGTCGCGAGGTGGTCGGTGTCGACCTGGATCCGCAGTCGCGCAAGCTGGCGGTGGAACTGGGTGTGGTCGACCGCTGCGAGGAAGACCTGGCCGTCGCCTGTGTTGGTGCCGATGTCATCCAGCTGGCCGTGCCGATCCTGGCCATGGAGAAGCTCCTGGCCCGCCTGGCCCTGCTGGATCTGGGGCGTGCCGTGCTGACCGACGTCGGCAGTGCCAAGGGCAATGTGGTGCGTGCTGCGCGCCTGGCGTTCGCCGAGCGCCTGGCGTACTTCGTGCCGGGTCACCCGATCGCCGGCTCCGAGCAGAGCGGGGTGGAGGCTTCCAATGCCACGCTGTTCCGCCGCCATAAGGTGATCCTCACGCCGTTGGCGGAAACCGACCCGGCCGCCCTGGCCCTGGTCGACCGCCTGTGGCGTGCGCTGGAGGCCGATGTCGAGCACATGCAGGTCGAGCGCCATGACGAAGTCCTGGCGGCGACCAGCCACCTGCCGCACCTGCTGGCCTTTGGCCTGGTCGATTCATTGGCCAAGCGCAATGAAAACCTGGATATCTTCCGATACGCTGCCGGAGGTTTCCGCGATTTCACAAGAATCGCCGGAAGCGACCCGGTCATGTGGCACGACATTTTTCTCGCCAACCGCGAAGCTGTTCTGCGCACACTGGATACATTTCGCAGCGACCTCGACGCCTTGCGCGACGCGGTCGATGCAGGGGATGGGCATCAATTGCTGGGCGTCTTCACGCGCGCCCGGGTTGCCCGCGAGCATTTCAGTAAAATCCTGGCCCGCCGGGCCTATGTGGACGCTATGAACTCCAACGACCTGATTTTCCTGGCAAATCCTGGTGGCCAACTGTCTGGCCGGATTCGCGTACCAGGCGACAAATCGATTTCCCACCGCTCGATCATGCTCGGCTCCCTGGCTGAAGGCACCACCGAAGTCGAAGGCTTCCTCGAAGGTGAAGATGCCCTGGCGACCTTGCAGGCTTTCCGTGACATGGGTGTGGTCATCGAAGGCCCGCACCACGGTCGCGTGACCATCCACGGTGTTGGCCTGGGCGGCCTGAAGCCGCCGCCAGGCCCGATCTACCTGGGTAACTCCGGCACGTCCATGCGCCTGCTCTCGGGCCTTCTGGCCGCGCAGCCGTTCGATGTGACCATGACCGGCGATGCGTCGCTGTCCAAGCGTCCGATGAACCGTGTCGCCAACCCGCTGCGGGAAATGGGCGCGGTAATCGAGACCGGTCCCGAGGGCCGTCCGCCACTGACCATCCGTGGTGGCAACAAGCTCAAGGCGCTGACCTACACCCTGCCAATGGCCAGTGCCCAGGTGAAATCCTGCCTGCTGCTGGCCGGCCTCTACGCCGAAGGCAAGACCACCGTCACCGAACCTGCACCGACCCGCGATCACACCGAGCGCATGCTGCGCGGCTTCGGCTATGCGGTCGACAGCAACGGCCCGGTGGCCTCGCTGCAATCCGGTGGCAAACTGACCGCAACCCGTATCGAAGTGCCGGCCGACATCTCCTCGGCGGCGTTCTTCCTGGTGGCCGCCTCGATTGCCCAGGGTTCGGAGCTGGTGCTCGAGCACGTCGGCATCAACCCGACCCGTACCGGTGTCATCGATATCCTGCGCCTGATGGGTGGCGACATTACCCTGGAGAACCAGCGTGAAGTCGGCGGCGAGCCGGTAGCGGACCTGCGCGTGCGCGGGGCGAAGCTCAAGGGCATCGAGATCCCCGAGCACCTGGTGCCGCTGGCCATCGACGAGTTCCCGGTGCTGTTCGTCGCCGCGGCCTGCGCCGAAGGCCGTACCGTGCTGCGTGGTGCCGAAGAGCTGCGGGTCAAGGAATCCGACCGCATCCAGGTCATGGCCGACGGCCTGCTGACCCTGGGCGTCAAGTGTGAGCCGACCCCGGACGGCATCATCATCGACGGCGGCGAGATCGGCGGTGGCGAAGTCCATGGTCACGGTGACCACCGTATCGCCATGGCCTTCAGCGTCGCCTCGCTGCGGGCCACTGCGCCGATCCGCATCCATGATTGCGCCAACGTCGCCACCTCGTTCCCGAACTTCCTCGCCCTGTGCGCCGAAGTCGGCATCCGCGTTGCTGAAGAGGGCAAGTCGTGAGCCTGAATGCACCGGTCATTACCATTGACGGACCGAGCGGATCGGGCAAAGGCACCGTGGCCGGGATGCTGGCCCGCGAGCTGGGCTTCAAGCTGCTGGACTCGGGTGCCCTGTACCGTCTGCTGGCGTTCGCCGCGACCAATCACGGCGTCGACCTGACCAACGAAGAGCTGCTGGTCAAGCTGGCTGCGCACCTGGATGTGCAGTTCATCGCCGCCGAGCCCGGCAAGCTGCAGCAGATCATTCTAGAAGGCGAAGACGTCAGCAATGTGATCCGCACCGAGACCGTCGGTGCCGGCGCCTCCATGGTCGCTTCGCTGCCGGCGGTGCGCGATGCGCTGCTGCAACGCCAGCGCGCATTCCAGGAAGCACCGGGGCTGATCGCCGACGGTCGCGACATGGGCACTGTGGTGTTCCCCGATGCGCCGTTGAAGGTTTTCCTGACCGCCAGTGCCGAGGAACGTGCCCGTCGCCGTTACTTGCAGTTGAAGGCAAAGGGCGAAGATGTTAGTCTGTCAAGTCTGCTAGATGAGATCCGTGCGCGCGATGAGCGCGACACCCAGCGCGCAGTGGCCCCGCTCAAGCCGGCGGCCGATGCGATCCAGCTGGATTCCACGGAGCTGTCCATCGAGCAGGTGCTGGAACGCATCAGAAGCGAGATCGCCCTGCGCGACCTCGCCTGATGGAGAGGAGAGCGGGCAGGGGCACCAGTCAACGTCCTGCCAGCTTTTCTTTACTTAAACGAAACCCACATTGTCTGGAATGTGGCTATGGGCGTCTGTTTCGCCCGAATCTACAGGAATTAAAATGAGCGAAAGCTTTGCAGAACTCTTTGAAGAAAGCCTGAAAACCCTCAATCTTCAGCCGGGTGCAATCATCACCGGTATCGTTGTCGACATCGACGGCGACTGGGTTACCGTACACGCTGGCCTGAAGTCCGAGGGCGTCATCCCGCTCGAGCAGTTCTACAACGAAGCTGGCGAGCTGACCATCAAGGTCGGTGACGAAGTTCACGTTGCGCTGGACGCGGTCGAAGACGGCTTTGGCGAAACCAAACTGTCCCGTGAAAAAGCCAAGCGCGCCGAGTGCTGGATTGTTCTGGAAGCAGCTTTCGCCGCCGAAGAAGTGGTCAAGGGCGTTATCAACGGTAAGGTTAAAGGCGGCTTCACTGTCGACGTTAACGGTATCCGTGCGTTCCTGCCGGGCTCCCTGGTTGATGTCCGCCCAGTGCGCGACACCACCCACCTGGAAGGCAAAGAGCTGGAATTCAAGGTCATCAAGCTGGACCAGAAGCGCAACAACGTTGTCGTTTCCCGTCGCAGCGTCCTGGAAGCCGAAAACAGCGCCGAGCGCGAAGCTCTGCTGGAATCGCTGCAGGAAGGCCAGCAAGTCAAAGGTATCGTCAAGAACCTCACCGACTACGGCGCATTCGTTGACCTGGGCGGCGTTGATGGCCTGCTGCACATCACCGACATGGCCTGGAAGCGTATCAAGCACCCATCGGAAATCGTCAACGTTGGTGACGAGATCGATGTCAAGGTTCTGAAGTACGATCGCGAGCGCAACCGTGTTTCCCTGGGCCTGAAGCAACTGGGCGAAGACCCATGGGTTGCTATCAAGGCACGTTACCCAGAGAGCACCCGCGTCATGGCGCGCGTTACCAACCTGACCGACTACGGCTGCTTCGCTGAGCTGGAAGAAGGCGTTGAAGGTCTGGTACACGTTTCCGAAATGGACTGGACCAACAAGAACATCCACCCATCGAAAGTCGTACAAGTCGGCGACGAAGTGGAAGTCATGGTTCTGGACATCGACGAAGAGCGTCGTCGTATCTCCCTGGGCATCAAACAGTGCAAGTCGAACCCATGGGAAGACTTCTCTGGCCAGTTCAACAAGGGCGACAAGATCTCCGGCACCATCAAGTCGATCACCGATTTCGGTATCTTCATTGGTCTGGACGGCGGCATCGACGGTCTGGTTCACCTGTCCGACATCTCCTGGAACGAAGTAGGCGAAGAAGCTGTTCGTCGCTTCAAGAAGGGCGACGAGCTGGACACCGTGATCCTGTCCGTAGATCCAGAGCGTGAGCGCATCTCCCTGGGCATCAAGCAACTGGAAGACGATCCGTTCTCCAACTACGTTGCTGTCAACGACAAAGGCGCTATCGTCAAAGGTACCGTCAAGGAAGTTGACGCCAAGGGCGCTATCATCACCCTGGCCGACGACATCGAAGCCACTCTGAAAGCTTCCGAAATCAGCCGTGACCGCGTTGAAGACGCGCGTAACGTCCTGAAGGAAGGCGAAGAGATCGAAGCCAAGATCATCAGCGTTGACCGTAAGAGCCGCGTGATCAGCCTCTCCATCAAGTCGAAAGACGATGCTGAAGAGAAAGAAGCCATCCAGAGCCTGAAAGAAACCGCTCCGGAAGCTGCTGACACCACCATGGCCGCGCTGCTGCGTCAGGCAATGGCCAAACAGAACTAAGTTCTGCTTGGGTGTTGAAAAAGGGCGACTTCGGTCGCCCTTTTTTGTGCCTGACGTTTACCTTCGCTAGCCCATAGGTCGTGGCTGTAAGCCTTGATCCGGCTGGGCTCGGTGAAAACAGCTACAAATTGGCATATTTTTTCCTACAAAAGGGATGACAAGAATCCTCTATTAAGTCAATAACCGCCCTGTTCAAAACCCTCAGCTCATGCTAAAAACAATGAAGCAATGATCTAGCTGCTTGATAAAGAAGGGAAAAATATGACGAAGTCGGAGCTGATCGAACGTATTGTTACCCATCAGGGGCTGCTCTCATCCAAGGATGTCGAGCTGGCCATCAAGACCATGCTTGAACAGATGTCTCAGTGCCTGGCTACCGGTGATCGTATCGAGATCCGTGGCTTTGGCAGCTTTTCCCTGCATTACCGTGCGCCGCGAGTAGGGCGCAACCCGAAGACCGGGCAGTCCGTCAGTCTGGATGGCAAGTTTGTGCCGCATTTCAAGCCGGGTAAGGAATTGCGCGATCGGGTGAATGAGGAAGAAGCGGGCGCAGACCATGAAGGAGTCGGGCGTGCATAAGGTCAATCGCCTATTGTTGGTTTTGCTGCTATTGCTGTTGGTTGCCGTTGTGCTGGTGTTTACCCTCGAGAACCAGCAGGTGATCAGCCTGGTGTTTCTGGGGTTCACATTGCCACCACTGCCCGTTGCTCTGCTCTTGGTAATGGCTTTGGTGCTGGGGCTCTTGCTTGGGCCGGTGCTGGGTGCATTGGTCGTGTGGCGCGGTCGACACAAGATCAGGCAGGCGGCGCGTTATCCCCGCTAGGGGCTGTGGTTTTATTCTTCCTGGTGCGTAGATTTCGTGTGTCTGCGCAGCCGTCTTCGGGTATTCGACCCGCCTATAGATAATGCTTCTTATTAGCGATAAGCGGCCGTTTACCCGACCGCCGGAGTCGTTCCTCAATGAACTATTAAGTCGCTGATAAGTCAGAAAAGCTTGCTTTGCTGGCATGCCAGTATCAGATATTCTAAGCGCGCAATCAGGCCACACGAACTTAGGATGTAAGTCATTTTTGACTGATCTGTAGGAATGCTTGCGAACTGAGTAAGACCTCTCTGGTTTTTCGGGGCGGTCTTGAGTGAATTGCCACTGTCACCTAAGCTTGCGTGCGCTTGTACCTCGTTTCCGGTCAGCGAGCCCGCGTTTATAAGGCCTGGTGAGCTGTATCCGAGGAAAAATAGAGTAAAAATGGTTAGTGAACGCCTGGTACAGAATGACGAAGTAGACCTGACGGAACTGTTCAAGGGACTATGGCGGCAAAAGCTGCTGATCCTGCTGTGTGCAGCCGTGGTGTTCCTGGCGGCTGCGGCTTATGCCTGGCAAGCCAAGCCAGTGTATGAAGCCAGTTTGATCATTCAGCCTCCCACCCAGAACGATATTGCCAATCTCAACTTTGGCAGAGGCACGGAGAATGGCCTGGAAGTTCTTCGGATAAAGGACGTCTATGATGTCTATCTCAAGCACTTGCAGTCCGAAGCATTGAGATGGGAGTTGTATCAGAATCTCTATGTGCCGCTCCTGACGGAAGCGCAGCGCCAAGGTCCCCAGAATGCCTTTTTCGCTCGATTCAGCAATTCGCTGGTCATTGCACCTGTGCGCAAGGACGACCCGACCCGTTTCTCGATCACCGCGAGCGTAGGTGATCCGCAACAGGCCGCAGACTGGGTCAAGGCCTATGCAGCCCTGGCTGGCGAAAAGGCCAAGGAAGAGGTGCTGAAGAACACCCGGAGCGACGCAACGATCAAGGCAGACAACTTGCAAAAGCAAATTGATCGCCACCGCGCCAGTTCAAGCAAAGAGCGCGAGGACCAGATTGTGCAACTCAAGGAAGCGTTGCGGGTGGCGAAATCCATCGGTCTGGAAAAGCCGCCGATCATCACCGGCAAACTGGCGGCAGAAGTTTCGTCCGGTATGGACAGTTCCTTGATGTACATGCGCGGAAGCAAAGCGCTTGAGGCGGAAATCTCAAACCTTGAGAGCCGCAAGTCGGACGATCCATTTATCCGCAATTTGCGTCAGAGCCAGGAGAGCCTGGCCTTCTACCGGACCCTTGAAATCGATCCTGCGACGGTCGCGGTCTATCGACAGGATGGCATCGTCGAAGTCCCTGATCGCCCCGTCAAGCCTAGAAAGCTGATGATCATGGCACTGGGTCTGATCGTAGGACTGGGCTTGGGAATTTTCGTGGCACTCGTCCGCTTTTTCCTGATTGAAAAAGTAGGGAATCGACGGGCAGTGTAAGCAGATTGATAGAGCTGTAGCGGTGTTGCTGCAGATTGGCCTGATGCCCAGGTTACAAGGTTTTGTGAGGTGATTTGTTGAATCTGGCTCAGGTCAAGCAGCTCTACAAGGATAATGTCAAGGTAATAAGTAATTATTCCCACATGACTATCCTGCAAGTGGCGAACTCGTTCTTCTATCTGCTGATTTATCCATTCGTTATCAATAATGTCGGTATTGATAACTTTGGACTATTCGTATTTGCCACCAGCATCGCAGCGTATTTCATGGTTTTTATAAACTTTGGATTCGACATGCATGCTGCCAAGCTGGTGTCTCTGAGCCAGGACGATAACGCCTTGCATGCGTCGCTGTTATCTTCGGTGACAGTGGCCAAGGTCGTGCTGGAACTCGTGGCGGTGGCGGTATTTGCTGCCTTGCTCTTGCTGGTTCCGTTCATGCAGGCGAACGCATGGATTTTCATCATGTGTTTTGCCAATACGCTGTCCTGCATCTTCTTGCCGCTCTGGTATTTTCATGGCATGCAGCAAATGAAAGTACTGACGACTGTTCAGCTTTCGCTGAAGTTGTTGTCGCTGCCGGCGATTTATCTGCTGGTCAAGGGTGTCGATGATGTCGGGGTCTACACCTTTATTGTGGTGGCCACCAACGTACTGGCTTCCGTAGTAGCCTTCTACCTGGCCTTGCGGCATACGCGGTCTGCGCTGAAGTGGCCAGCGTTCTCGGGGGTTGTTGCCTTGCTGCGTGAAGTGCAGCCATTTTTCTGGTCCAGTGCCACCAATACGCTCAAGCAGAAAAGTATAGAAATCATCATCGGTTCTTTCTTCGGCATGAAAGAAGTGGCGATCTATGACCTCGCCAACAAGATTTTCTCGGTGCCCAGTCTGCTGGCCTCCAACATCAATGCCGCACTTTTTCCGATGATGGTAAAAAACGCACACAGGCACCTTGTCAATAAAATCATCAAGGTGGAAATCTTCATCGGCCTGCTCTGCATGCTCTCGGTGGCGGTGGGTGGGTACTGGGTGGTGCGCCTGGTGTCTGTGCACGATATGCAAGAAGCCTATTACCTGGCGATGTTGCTGAGTGTCAATATCATGACCTTCCTGATCGTCGGTAGTCATATCTACTTCATATTCGTACCGCGCCAACGCTATGACTTCGTGCTCCGCAATCAGGTGATTTCGGTCATTACGTTCTATGGCTTCTGCGCTATTTATCTGTATTTGAACTGGAGTATCTATTCGGTTGTGCTGGCGTTGGTGACTTCGGCCATGCTCGAGATTCTGTATAGCTACTCGCTGGTCAAGAAGGTTCAGGATTATTAAGCCTGCCGGTTGCGGGTGCCACTGCGGGTGGCAGCTGGGCCTTCAGGCAATCAAAGGTTAGGAGAGGGGTGTGGCAGCAATGGAACAATTTGATATTCCAGTGGTTCTGCTTTTGTTCAAGCGCATCGACAAGCCGCTGGAGGTCATCAAGCAGATTGCCAAGGTTGCCCCGGCCAAGCTGTACCTGCTCTCGGATGGCGGTCGCAATGACGAAGAAAAGGCGCAGGTAGCCCAATGTCGCCAGGCGATTGAAGCAGCCATTACCTGGGATTGCGAGGTTATCCGCAAATACGAAGAAAACAATATTGGCGTGTACGCGAATATTGGTGAAGGCGCCAAGTGGGTTTTCCAGCGTGAAGAACACGCCATTTTTCTCGAAGATGACAACCTTCCAGAGGTTTCATTCTTTGAGTTTTGCCGGGAGATGCTGCTTCGCTACAAGAATGACACGCGTGTTCTTTGGGTGTGTGGCACGAACTATTTGAAGACCTATGAGCCTGAAGATGGCTCCAGCTATGTATTTACCAAGAACATGATGCCGTGCGGCTGGGCTTCCTGGTCTGACAAATTCACCCGGTTCTACGATGGTGAACTGGTCCTGTGGCGTGATGAGTATATTCGCAACAGGATCAAGGATGAGTACGCGTACCAGAAACTCTATTACCAGGATAGCTACAACCTGGACTATGAGCTGGAAGCAAAAGAGAAAAACGGGCGCTTTTACTCATGGGATTACCAGATGAGCTTTTCCGTGCGCGCTCACAACCTGTATGCAATCGTGCCCAAATATAATCAGATCACCAATATCGGCGTTGATCTGGACTCCACCCATGGTGGTCACTCGATGGAAAATCTCATGGTGGAAAGGTTCTGCGGCCTGCCTACCCGCCCCATGGAATTCCCATTGAAACACCCCGAGGTGTTGCTGATCGACAACACCTTTGAAGTGGCGGTTGCGAAAATCATCCTGGACCCTCAATTCTTCTCGATGCGTTCGATGCTCTCCAGAACGATCAGGCGAATGTTGGGTATCAGCAAGACGGAAAGCATTTCCGGCTTCATCAAGAACAAATTCAAATAGAAGTCGGCAATATGGAAGCAAGAAGACAGTTGTCCATCGTGCTCGCGTTGCCTGTTCTGCTGGTGATGTGGATGCTCTATGGCTGGAACTTTTGGAATGGTGATCGCGAAGGCTATGAGCTGTATTACTATACGCGCGACACCATTGCCAGTTGGGGCAAGGAAATAGGCTATGGCTATCTGAATATCTTTGCCAGTCGCACCGGGCTTTCATACCAGGGGTTCCAGATCATTGTCGCCCTGGTTACGTTGTTGCTGGTGTGGCGCTATGTAGTCAAGCGCACCCTGTTCCCCTTCGTCTCCTTGCTGGTCTACCTTGTCTGCTTCTTTCCGCTCGATTTCGTGTTGGTCAGGAATTTTCTTTCTTTCGCCATTGGCTTGCAGGCCATGCTGGTGCTGTTCGAAAACAAGTCCTACAGCCGGCTAAAATATGCACTGCTGATTCTTCTGGCCGCATCGATACACCAGTCATCACTGATCTTCATCATCTTCATTGCCATGCCCTTGAACAGGGTCGTTCCGTTGGGGCGGTTCTTGTTTCTCTACACCTCCTTTCTCTGTGCCTATGTGCTGGCACGTTACAGCTTGCCCCTGCCTGCCAGTATCGCCAGCCATTTCAGTTATTACGACACGTCATTGAAGAGCTCGTTGGCCAACGTCGCAGTTCATGTCTTGTCGGTCGTGCTGGTGTCTTTTGCAATTTTTTCCGAACGCTTCAGCCTTCGGCAAGTGTTCAATGCGACGGGGCGGGATAAAGAACTTGTCTTTCTTTTGAACTTGAACTTGTTCTCCCTGTTCTTCGTCGTTTTGTATTTCGAGTCCGAGATATTTGTACGGCTACTTCGCTCTATCATATTTTTCAATATGCTGCACTGTGTCAACTCGCTATTTTTGCAGCGTCGCAGCTACTTTTTTCTCGGTTTGTATATCCTGTTTTTTGCAGGTTATCTGGTTTTATTTTATATTGTTCCGGTTGCGCAGTTTTCGCTGCTGCCGATGCTCAGGGACAATCTGCTTTGGAATTGACGCGATGAGCAAGGGCTCGAGGGTGTCTGGAGTTGTCGGTCGACGGATGGTCGGCCGCTTGCGTTTGGTAAATGCTCAGGTGAGGGCGTGATGAGAGTACTGTTCCTGGGTGGAATCTTTAGTGACAGCGACAAGAACAATATTGTTCAGAAGTCCAAGGGCGGGGTGCAGCACGCCGCCGACACCCTCCAGAAAAACTACATTCAGGGCTTCTCGCAAAGCCCGTCTGTCGATGCGCTGACGGTGATAAATCTGCCATTTATTGGCGCCTATCCCCGGCGTTATCGCGATGCGTTCTATCGGCCGGCAGCGAAGCGCGAATCACTGGATCGCGCCACCATCATGAACATCAGTTTTTTCAACCTGACGATCGTGAAAAACCTGCACAAGGTGGTGCGTGCCGTCAAGACGATCCTGCAGCAAATGAAGGCGGACAAGGGTAAGCCCCAGGTACTGGTCTGCTACTCCATGCACTTGCCGTTCCTGCTGGCCTGCTACGTCGTCAAGACGCTGCGCAGGGATACGCATTTTTGTGTTATCGTGCCGGATCTGCCTGAGTACATGGCCGTACGGCGTGGGCTGGCGAAATTCGTATTCCATATGCTATCGCGGATCTCTTACTTCATTGTCAGTCGAGCAGACAGCATTTCGGCAATCACCAAGGATATGCTCGGAAAGTTCGACGACGGCATCAAGAAAGTGGTCATTGAAGGTATTGCCGACAAGCGTTATATCGCCTTGTCTGACGCGGTAGAGCGGAAAAAGTATTTCTTGTATACCGGTACGCTCGATCGCCGTTACGGCATCAGGAATCTGGTCGATTCTTATGTCGCCTCCGGTGTCAGTGACTACGAGCTCTTTATCTGCGGCGACGGTGATGATCGCAAGTATGTAGAACAGGTTGCTGCTGTAAATTCGGGTGTAAAATATTTTGGACAGCTGGATCGCGAATCGGTCTTGAAGTTGCAGCGCAATGCGGCGTTGCTGGTCAACCCGAGAGACAACGACTCTGTCTACACGAAGTACTCGTTTCCATCCAAGATTATCGAGTACATGTCGTCCGGGGTTCCTGTGCTGATGTACAAGCTCGACGGTATTCCAGAGGAATATTACGACTTTTGCTATCTTGTTCCGCCGGGTAGTGATGGCTTGAAGATGAAATTGCTGGAGCTGTCAAAGCTCGCTGATAGCGAATTTGTCAGCAAGGGTGTGTTGGCCAAGCAGTTCATTGTCGAAAATAAAATGCCTGATATGCAGGTCGCTAAGTTGTTGGATGCTATTAAAGGAAAAGGTCATGTTTAAAGGCAAAAAGTTGCTGATCACAGGTGGTACTGGTTCTTTTGGTAATGCTGTGCTTAAGCGTTTTCTCGATACCGATATCGCCGAAGTCCGTATCTTCAGCCGAGACGAGAAGAAGCAGGACGACATGCGCAAGCGCTATGGCAGTTCCAAGCTCAAGTTTTACATCGGCGACGTGCGTGACTATCAAAGCGTGCTGAACGCCACCCGTGGCGTGGATTACATCTTCCATGCCGCTGCCCTCAAGCAAGTGCCTTCCTGCGAATTCCACCCAATGGAAGCGGTCAAGACCAACGTCCTGGGTACCGAGAACCTGCTCGAGGCCGCGATCCAGAACGAGGTCAAGCGCGTTGTCTGCCTGAGTACCGACAAGGCGGTCTACCCGATCAATGCCATGGGTATCTCCAAGGCAATGATGGAGAAGGTCATGGTGGCCAAGTCGCGTAACGTCGACGACACCAAGACCGTGATCTGCGGTACCCGTTACGGCAACGTCATGGCGTCCCGCGGCTCGGTAATCCCGCTGTTCATCGATCAGATCCGCGCTGGCAAGGCCCTGACCCTGACTGACCCGAACATGACGCGTTTCATGATGACCCTGGCCGACGCCGTTGACCTGGTCCTGTACGCATTCAAGCACGGTAACAACGGTGACCTGTTCGTGCAGAAAGCCCCGGCAGCGACCGTGGAAGTCCTGGCCCGCGCACTGACCGATCTGGTCGGCAAGCCAGAGCATCCTATCCAGGTGATCGGTACTCGCCATGGCGAAAAGCTCTACGAAGCGTTGCTCAGCCGTGAAGAAATGGCCTGTGCAGAAGACATGGGCGATTACTTCCGCGTTCCGCCAGACCTGCGTGACCTGAACTACGCCAAATTTGTCGAGCAGGGCGAAACCAAGATTTCTCGCACCGAAGACTACAACTCGCACAACACCGAGCGTCTGGACGTGCAGGGCATGCAGCAGTTGCTGCTGAAACTGGACTTCATGCGTGCGATCCAGCGTGGCGAACACGCAACGCCCGAGGAATAATCGATGAAGGTTCTGATTACAGGTGCCAACGGTTTTGTCGGTCAGAATTTGATCGCTCACCTGGGGGAGCGCAGCGACGTCGAGGTGCTGCGCTTTACTCGCGAGGATTCTCTGGCGAGTCTGCCAGGCCTGGTTGCGCAAGCGGATTTTGTGTTTCACCTGGCAGGCGTCAATCGCCCGCAGGACCCACAGGAGTTCCACTCCGGCAACACCGACCTGACCCGCGCCGTCTGTGACGCGGTCAAGGCCAGTGGCCGCAAGACGCCTGTACTGTACACATCGTCCAGCCAGGCAGAACTGGATAACCCCTATGGCAGCAGCAAGCGTGGCGCTGAACAGGTCTTGCTTGACCTGAAGTCCGAGCATGGCGCTGCTGTGCACCTGTTCCGCCTGCCTAACGTATTCGGAAAATGGGCACGACCGAACTACAACTCGGCGGTGGCGACCTTCTGCAACAACATCGCCAAGGATCTGCCGATCCAGATCAACGACCCGAGCGCGCGTATCAATCTGGTCTACATCGACGATGTCGTCAGCCATTTCATTGCCGTGATGGATGGCAAGCTGGCAGGGGATCCGTTTGTCAGCGTCGAGCCTCAGTACAGCATCACCGTGGGTGGGCTGGCTGATCAGCTGGCCGCATTCCGCGACAGTCGCAAGACCATGATTACCGAGCCGGTAGGTACCGGGCTGGTAAGGGCGCTGTATTCCACTTACCTGAGCTACCTGACGCCTGATCGCTTTACCTATGAGGTTCCCAAGTACGGGGATCCGCGTGGCGTATTCGTGGAGATGCTGAAGACGCCGGACGCTGGCCAGTTCTCGTATTTCACTGCGCATCCAGGTATTACCCGCGGTGGTCATTACCACCACTCCAAGACCGAGAAGTTCCTGGTTATCCGTGGCAAGGCCTGCTTCCGTTTCCGCCACATCGTTTCCGGCGAGTTCTACGAGTTGTTCACCACCGGCGAGCAACCTGAAATCGTTGAAACGGTGCCGGGCTGGACGCACGACATCACCAACGTGGGCGAGGACGAGATGATCGTCATGCTCTGGGCCAATGAAATTTTTGACCGCGAGCACCCGGATACCTACGCTCGGCCGGTGGGCACCGAAGCCTGAGCCGCTGTTTACAGGAAATTGCAATGAAGAAAATGAAAGTTGTAACAGTGGTGGGTACTCGCCCGGAAATCATCCGCCTGTCGCGGGTGATGGCCAAGCTCGATGAGCACTGCGAACACATCCTGGTGCATACCGGCCAGAACTACGATTACGAGCTCAACGAGATCTTCTTCCAGGATCTGGGCATTCGTAAGCCGGACCACTTTTTGAACGCCGCTGGCGCCACTGGTGCAGAAACGATCGGTAACGTGATTATCGCGGTCGATCGCGTGCTGGCCGAAGTCCAGCCCGAAGCGCTGCTGGTGCTGGGCGATACCAACAGCTGCATGGCTGTGCTTCCTGCCAAGCGCCGCAAGATTCCTACCTTCCACATGGAAGCGGGCAATCGTTGCTTCGATATGCGTGTGCCTGAGGAAATCAACCGCCGCATCGTCGACCATACCGCTGATATCAACCTGACCTACAGCACCATTGCCCGTGACTACCTGTTGCGTGAAGGGCTGCCAGCGGATCGCGTGATCAAGACCGGTAGTCCGATGTTCGAGGTGCTCAATCATTACCGCGAAGGTATCGATGCCTCCGACGTACTGACGCGCCTGGGCCTGGAGCCTGGCAAGTTCTTCGTCGTCAGTGCCCATCGGGAAGAGAACATCGACTCCGACAAGAACTTCCTGAAGCTGGTCGACGTGCTCAATTCGGTTGCCGAGCAGTTCGATTTCCCGGTCATCGTATCGACCCACCCACGTACGCAAAAACGCGTCACTGCGATGGGCGTTACCTTCCATCCCAATGTGCGTCTGCTGAAACCCTTGGGCTTCAAGGACTACAACAAGCTTCAACTCGAAGCCAAGGCGGTGTTGTCCGACAGCGGTACGATCAACGAAGAAGCGTCGATCCTGAACTTCCCGGCCTTGAACATCCGTGAAGCCCACGAGCGTCCGGAAGGCATGGAAGAGGCTGCGGCAATGATGGTCGGCCTGGAAACCGAGCGCGTGCTGCAAGGCCTGAACATCCTGGAAAGCCAGGGGCGTGGTGAAGAGCGCAGTATGCGCCTGGTCGCTGACTACAGCATGCCGAACGTATCGGACAAGGTTGTGCGCATCGTGCACAGCTACACCGACTACGTGAATCGTGTCGTCTGGAAGCGCTACTGAACCGGGTGTATCAATGGCTGACGAGAAACTACGGGTTCTGGTAGTTACGCAGTACTTTTGGCCGGAAAATATGCGGATCAATGATTTGGTCCGCGATTTTTCGGAAAAAGGCCACGAGGTCACGGTGCTCACCGGGTTGCCAAACTACCCGGAGGGCAAGGTGTTCGATGCTTACCGCAACAACCCTGCGGAATTTGACACTTACGCCGGTGCGAAGGTGGTTCGCGTGCCGCTGTTACCGCGTGGCAAGCGTGCGATTCAGTTGGTGCTCAACTACCTGTCGTTCTTCCTGATGGCATCCACGCTGGGTGCGTTCAAGTTGCGCGGCCGCAAGTACGACGCCATCTTCGTCTATGCCGTCTCACCCATCATGGCTGCCATTCCGGCAGTGGTCATCGGGCGGTTGAAGCGTGCGCCGGTGTTTGTCTGGGTGCTGGACCTCTGGCCGGAAACCCTGCGGGCGGTGAATGTGCTGCACAACCCCAAGTTGCTGTCCTTGGTGGGCAAGCTCGTTTCATGGATCTACAACCGCACGGATTACCTGCTGCTGCAATCCCACGGCTTTTTTGACAATGTCCGCCAGTATTGCACCAAGGCAATTTCCAGCGAACGGTTGGTGTATTTCCCAAGCTGGGCAGAAGATGATTTTTCCGCACCGGCTCCCCAGCAGGGCAATCTGATCGAACATGACCCTGAGGTTTTTACCGTCGTGTTTGCCGGCAACCTCGGTGAAGCGCAAGACTTCCCGGCGCTGATTGACGCGGTGCAGGCCCTGCGCGACAAAGTCAAAGTACGCTGGGTGATCGTCGGTGACGGGCGCATGAGTCAATGGTTGCAAGAGCAGGTCGATAGCAAGGGGCTGGACAACGTCCTGCTGCTGGGACGTCATCCGCTCGCTGCCATGCCAGGCTTGTTCGCCCAGGCGGATGCGCTGCTGGTATCGTTGCGCACCAACGATGTCTTCGAGAAAACCATTCCGGGCAAGGTGCAGGCCTACCTGGCATCCGGTCGTCCTATCCTCGGTATGATCAACGGCGAGGCGGCTCGCGTCATCCAGGAGTCCGGCGCCGGTCTGGCGTGCAATTCCGGTGATGGGCAGGGGCTTGCGCAAATCACTTTGCAACTGGCGACGGCCTCCGTCGAGCAACGCCGGGCGATGGGGGAGGCGGGACGTCAGTACTATTGTGAGCAGTACTCCAAGCCTGCATTGCTGGCGCGGTTGGAGACGCTTTTCCGTGATGCCACTTTACGCAAGGCAGAGACATGATGTCGCAATCCATATTTCTTACGGGTGCTAGCGGTTTTGTCGGCAGAGCTGTCCTCAAGCGCCTGCTGGCGGACGGTGTGCCGGTTGTTGCTGCGCTGCGTGGCAACAGCGAACTGGCCGGTGTCTCGGTGCCTGTGGTTCGTTTCGACAACCTCGATGCAGCGCATGACTGGGGGGACAGCCTGGCCGGTTGCGACGTCGTCATCCACGCGGCCGCCAGGGTCCACGTGATGAACGATACCGAAGCCGATCCGATGGCGGCGTTTCGCAAGGTCAATGTCGATGGCACGCTTGCCCTCGCGCGTCAGGCCGCAGCGGCAGGGGTAAAGCGTTTCGTCTTTATCAGCTCGATCAAGGTCAATGGCGAAGGCACTCCCCTCGGCCGTCCTTACACGGCAGATGATGTCCCGGCGCCTGCAGATCCTTACGGCATCTCCAAGATGGAGGCTGAACAGGGCCTTCAGCAATTGGCCAGGGACTGTGCGATGGAAGTGGTCATACTGCGACCGGTGTTGGTGTACGGACCTGGCGTCAAAGCCAACTTCCTGGCGATGATGCGCTGGCTGGACAAGGGTGTTCCACTGCCGTTCGGCTCGATCGACAATCGTCGCAGCCTGGTGGCCCTGGATAACCTGGTGGATTTGATCGTGACGTGCACGCGTCATCCCGCTGCCGCGAACCAGACCTTCCTGGTGAGCGACGGCGAAGATCTTTCCACTACACAGTTGCTGCGGCGCATGGCGCGCGCGCTGGGCAAACCGGCACGATTGCTGCCGATTCCCGCCTGGGTGCTGAAAACCGGCGCAGCCATGCTGGGCAAGCGTTCGCTTTCGCAGCGTTTGTGTGGATCGTTACAAGTTGATATCGACAAGACCCGTTCGCTCCTGGGCTGGGTACCCCCGGTCAAGGTCGATGACGCGTTGAGTCTGGTTGCACGGCAGTATCAGGAAAATAAATAAAGATGAATGTCTGGTGGCTGTTTCCGATTGTCTTGCTGGTCTCGTTGTTGTTGACAGGTGCGCTTCGGCGCTACGCGTTGGCCAAGAGCATCATCGACATTCCCAATGCACGTAGTTCCCACTCGGTTCCAACACCGCGCGGTGGTGGTGTAGCAATTGTCATTGCATTCCTGTTGGCCATTGCGACCTTGATTGTTGTCCGTGGCGAAGACCTGTCGGTGTTGATTGCGCTCGCGGGTGCCGGAGCGATGATCGCCATTCTCGGTTTCATGGACGACCATGGGCATATCGCCGCTCGCTGGCGACTGCTCGGGCATTTCATCGCATCTGCCTGGGTATTGGGCTGGCTGGGCGGTTTGCCGGCGCTTGAAGTGTTTGGCCTGACCCTTGACCTGGGGTGGTTCGGTGCGATCCTGGCAGCCGTCTACCTGGTCTGGTTGCTCAACCTGTACAACTTCATGGACGGCATTGACGGAATCGCCAGTGTCGAGGCCATTACGGTGTGCCTTGGCGCCTGCCTGTTGTACTGGGTCGGTGGTGTTGCGCACCTGGCTATCCTGCCGTTCTTGCTGGCCGTGGCGGTTGCCGGTTTCCTGTTCTGGAACTTCCCGCCAGCGCGGATCTTCATGGGCGATGCGGGCAGCGGGTTCCTCGGGATCATGTTGGGCGCGCTGTCGCTGCAGGCGGCCTGGGCGTCTTCGCAGTTGTTCTGGTGCTGGTTGATTCTGCTCGGCGTCTTCATCGTCGATGCCACCTTTACCCTGTTGCGTCGCTTGTCGCGCGGCGACAAGGTATACGAGGCCCATCGCAGCCATGCCT
Source organism: Pseudomonas sp. BJa5 (assembly GCF_030272875.2). NCBI lineage: Bacteria > Pseudomonadati > Pseudomonadota > Gammaproteobacteria > Pseudomonadales > Pseudomonadaceae > Pseudomonas > Pseudomonas sp. BJa5. Next base: position 11,677 of record NZ_JALRNG020000003.1, on the reverse strand, counting down.
ACCAGTTTGCGTCCCGCCAACATGGCAGACACTTGCCGGTTACCCTGGCGGTGGCGGCATTGAATCTGTTCTGGTTGCTGCCCGTTGCCCTGAGCGTGATGTTACTGGGGGTCGATGGGGTACTCGCCCTGATCATTGCCTATGTGCCACTCGTTGTTCTGGCCGTGCGTTATCGTGCAGGGCAACTCGAGTAGTTCCGACGCAGCGCGTCTCATCTACAGTGCAGGTTGCGGGTAAGGTCAATTCAAGGTTTTCAGAGGGAATATGGATAAAGTGCGTGCGTTTTTGCTGAGTATGCCACGTCGTCAAAAGCGCCTCCTGCAAGTGCTTACAGATATCCTCCTGGTATGGGCGGCGCTGTGGATGGCGTTTGTGGTTCGCCTGGGTATTGAAGAACTGGCCAATCCCTTCCGGGACCATCTCTGGCTGTTCATCTGTGCGCCGACAGTCGCGATCCCGTTGTTCATCCGCTTTGGCATGTACCGCGCCGTCATGCGTTACTTCGGCAACGATGCGTTGATTGCCATTATCAAGGCAGTCAGCCTTTCGTCCCTGATTCTTGGCTTTATCGTTTACTGGTCCAGCAACCACCAGCATGTCGTGCCGCGCTCGATCATCTTCAACTATTGGTGGTTGAGCCTGGTCATGGTCGGCGGACTGCGCCTGGCCATGCGTCAGTACTTCCTCGGTGACTGGTTTGTTGCGGCGCAGCATGTGCCCTTTGCCAGCCGTGAGGACGGATTGCCGAAAGTGGCCGTGTACGGCGCCGGTGCTGCAGGTAATCAGCTGGTGGCGGCACTGCGCATGGGCAAGATGATGCGCCCGGTTGCCTTCATCGATGATGACAGCAGTATCTCCGACCGGGTCATTTCCGGCTTGCAGGTCTATAACCCGACCCAGATTCAGCGAATGATCGATGTCACGGGTGCCCAGGAGCTGCTGTTGGCGATTCCTTCGGCCACCCGTGTGCGCCGACGGGAGATCCTCGGTTTTCTCGAAGGCTTCCCGCTGCATGTCCGCAGTATTCCGGGATTCATGGACCTGGCCAGCGGCCGGGTCAAGGTCGACGACTTGCAGGAAGTGGATATCGCCGACCTGTTGGGTCGGGATGCGGTGCCTGCCCAGGAAGACCTGCTGGCCCATTGCGTCTCGAACCAGACCGTGCTGGTGACTGGTGCCGGCGGCTCCATCGGTTCGGAACTCTGCCGGCAGATCCTGAACCTCAATCCCAAGGTCCTGCTGTTGCTGGAACACAGCGAGTTCAATCTCTACAGCATCCTGTCCGAGCTCGAACAACGCGTCGCGCGCAAATCGCTGTCCACGCGCATCCTGCCGATCCTGGGGTCGGTACGCAATCCGCCACAGCTGCTGGATGTGATGACGACCTGGCGGGTCGACACGGTCTACCACGCAGCGGCCTACAAGCATGTGCCGATGGTCGAGCACAACATCGCCGAAGGCGTGTTGAACAATGTCATCGGCACCCTCAACACGGCGCAGGCAGCGTTGCAGGCGGGCGTCTCCAACTTCGTGCTGATTTCGACCGACAAGGCCGTACGTCCCACCAACGTCATGGGAAGTACCAAGCGACTTGCCGAAATGACCTTGCAGGCCTTGAGCCGTGAGATCGCGCCGGTACTGTTCGGCGACAGCGGCAACGTTTCACGGGTCAACAAGACCCGCTTTACCATGGTTCGATTCGGCAACGTGCTGGGTTCCTCCGGTTCGGTCATCCCGTTGTTCTACAAACAGATCAAGTCGGGTGGCCCGCTGACGGTCACTCACCCGAAGATCACCCGCTATTTCATGACCATCCCCGAGGCGGCCCAGCTCGTTATTCAGGCGGGGTCCATGGGGCAGGGCGGCGATGTCTTCGTGCTCGACATGGGCGAGCCGGTGAAAATCGTCGAACTGGCAGAAAAAATGGTTCATCTGTCGGGCTTGAGCGTTCGTTCCGAGCGTAACCCCCATGGCGATATCGCCATCGAGTTCAGCGGTTTGCGTCCTGGCGAGAAACTCTATGAAGAGCTTTTGATCGGTGACAACGTGGTGGCGACACGGCACCCGATGATCATGGGCGCGCAGGAGGATTACCTGCCGTGGGATCAGCTCAAGGAGCGCTTGAACGAATTGCTGGCAGCCATTTCCGCCGATGATTATGGGCGGGTTCGTCAATTGCTGCGGGAAACGGTCAGTGGCTATACCCCTGAAGGTGAGATTGTCGACTGGATCTACCAGCAGCGTCGGCTGGATCCTTGAGACGACGGGTATCCTGGGCCTGATGTCAGACTGATTCAGTAAAGATTCCCGGGGCGATACCTGTTTGATTCTTTGCTCCTTAGGACTAGGTTTCAAAAGCAGCCAAGGAAAAGCTGCCTTTTGAAACCCGTCCAAGGAGTGCTACCCCATGCGCAACACCGTCCTGTCCTACCTGCTGCTGCCCCTGTTCGCCAGCGTATCCTTCTCGTTAAGCGCAGCACCTGCGTCCATGCCCGCTGCCAGCCCGACACCTGTTGTCGCCTCCCAGCAAACCGACACGCGCCTTGATCTGAACAGCGCTGACGCCAGTACCTTGCAATCCACCCTCACCGGTATCGGCAAGACCAAGGCCGAAGCCATCGTCGCCTATCGTCAAGCCAATGGTCCCTTTACCTCCGTGGATGAACTGCTCGAGATCAAGGGCATCGGCAAGGCCCTGCTTGACCGCAACCGCGACAAACTCACCGTCAACTGACGCCACCGTTCAGGCCGGTCATCGATCGGCCTGCCCCTTGTGAATGCCTTTGGTCGGTTCGGCTTGTGAAAATATTACGATGATAATATTTTATCGTCACGGCCTTACCCCATCATTGCAAGCCTGTGGAGATCAACGCTATGACTGACGTATCGATTGCACCTACCGCGCTCGTTACCGGCGCTTCTTCGGGGATTGGCGCGGTCTACGCCGAACGACTGGCAGCGCGCGGACATGATCTGCTGCTGGTGGCACGTGATCGGCAGCGGCTTGAAGCCCTGGCGGCCGATCTGCAAGCGCGTCATGGCGTGAATGTCGAGGTGTTGCCGGCAGACCTGGCCCAACCGGCGGATCTGGCGCGTGTGGAGCAACGTCTGCGTGACGATGCCGATATCGGTGTGCTGGTCAATAACGCGGGGATTGCCATGCACGGCACCCTGGCCGAGGCGACCGGGCAGCAGATCGACGCGCTGGTTGCGCTCAACATCGTCGCGGTCACCCGCCTGGCATCGGCAGCGGCGGCCCGGTTTACCCAGGCCGGTCGCGGTACCATCATCAACCTGGCGTCCGTGGTGGCCCTGGCGCCGCAGATGTTCAACGCGGTGTACAGCGCCAGCAAGGCCTATGTGCTGAGCCTGACCCAGACGCTGCATGGCGAGTTGAGCGACAAGGGGGTAAAGGTCCAGGCCGTGTTGCCAGGCGTCACCCGTACCGAGATCTGGGAGCGATCCGGGCTGGATGTCGCGCAGATCGATCCGCGGATGGTCATGGAAGTAGGGGAGATGGTCGATGCGGCCCTGGCCGGGCTGGATCAACAGGAAGTGGTGACCATCCCGTCATTGCCGGACGCCGCCGACTGGCAGGCCTACATCAAGGCGCGGGATGCGCTGGGGCCGAATCTGTCGCGCAGTTCGGCCGCCGCACGGTACAAGTGAAGCGCAAGGGCGAGCGGAGCGCTCACTGGTCCTTGGCGTCCTTGGCGTCCATTTCGGCATTGCGTTCGTGAATGCGCTTGAGCTGCTCCTCGGTCAGGGGCAGCTTTTTCGCGGTGTCGCGTAGCAGCATCAGGCCGCCAACAATCGAGCCGATGGCCAGGACCAATATCAACCAGGCATACCAGGGCATGGGGTTCTCCTCGGCAGGGCACTGATGCCGCTGCTTAACATTTGGGCAAATACGCCATCCATTGGTTCAATTATAGGGACACTGCCGCCGCCGGGCTAATTCGCGATCTTCGGCCCCCCACGGGCCGCCGCTTCGTTTACAATGCGCGCCGTTCAAGACTTGCCAAGAGACCAGCCCATGTCCGCCTGCCAGACGCCAATCATCGTCGCCCTGGATTTCCCTACCCGTGACGCCGCCCTGAAGCTGGCCGATCAGCTCGATCCCGCCCTGTGCCGGGTCAAGGTCGGCAAGGAGCTGTTCACCAGCAGCGCGTCGGGCATCGTCGAAACGCTGTGCGACAAGGGTTTCGAGGTATTCCTCGACCTGAAATTCCACGACATTCCCAACACTACCGCCATGGCCGTCAAGGCCGCTGCAGAGATGGGCGTGTGGATGGTCAACGTTCATTGCTCCGGCGGCTTGCGCATGATGGCGGCCTGCCGTGAAGAGCTGGCCAAGCGCAGCGGTCCACAGCCTTTGCTGATCGGTGTGACCGTGCTGACCAGCATGGAGCGTGAAGACCTCGCCGGCATCGGCCTGGACATCGAGCCCCAGGAGCAAGTACTGCGCCTGGCTGCCCTGGCGGAAAAGGCCGGGATGGACGGGCTGGTGTGCTCGGCCCTGGAAGCACCGGCCCTCAAGGCCGCGCATCCGTCCCTGCAACTGGTGACCCCGGGTATTCGCCCGGCCGGTAGCGCCCAGGATGACCAGCGCCGCATCCTCACCCCGCGCCAGGCCCTGGATGCCGGCTCCGACTACCTGGTGATCGGTCGCCCGATCAGCCAGGCCGCCGATCCGGCCCAGGCGCTGGCGGACGTGGTCGCTCAAATCCGCGCTTGATCCGTAGGAGCGGGCTTGTCCCGCGATGAAACCGTCACCGGCTATGATTCGCTGCGTGTTCGATCGCGGGGCAAGCCCGCTCCTACAGAGGCTCGGTCGACTCCGGTTAAACCTTCAGGACCAGCTTGCCGAAATTTTCCCCGCTGAACAGCTTGAGTAGTGTCTCGGGGAAAGTTTCCAGGCCTTCGACCACGTCTTCCTTGCTCTTCACCTTGCCGGTTGCCAGCCAGCCGGCCATCTCCTGCGCTGCCTGGCCATAGTGGGCGGCGTGGTCCATGACTACGAACCCTTCCATGCGCGCGCGGTTGACCAGCAGTGACAGGTAGTTGGCCGGCCCCTTGACCGCCTGCTTGTTGTTGTACTGGCTGATGGCGCCGCAGATCACCACCCGTGCCTTGAAATTCAGGCGGGTGAGTACGGCATCGAGGATGTCGCCACCGACGTTGTCGAAATAGACGTCCACGCCTTTCGGGCATTCGCGCTTGAGGCCTTCGAGCACCTCTTCGGCCTTGTAGTCGATGACCCCGTCAAAGCCCAGTTCGTCCTTGAGGTACTGGCATTTCTGCTCGCCTCCGGCAATGCCCACCACGCGACAGCCCTTGATCCGGGCGATCTGCCCGGCAATGCTGCCCACGGCACCGGCGGCCCCGGATATCACCACGGTTTCACCGACCTTGGGCGCGCCGACTTCGAGCAGGGCGAAGTAGGCGGTCATGCCGGTCATGCCCAGGGCCGACAGGTAGCGCGGCAACGGCGCCAGTGATGGATCGATCTTGTAGAAGCCCTGGGGTTCGCCGAGGAAGTAGTCCTGCACACCGAGGGCACCGTTGACGTGGTCGCCGACGGCAAAGCCCGGGTGCTTGGAAGCAATCACCTGGCCTACGCCGAGGGCGCGCATCACCTGGCCCAGAGCGACTGGCGGAATGTAGGACTTGCCTTCATTCATCCAGCCGCGCATGGCGGGGTCCAGGGACAGGTAGAGATTTTTCACCAGCACCTGGCCTTCAGCGGGTTCGCCCACCGCTACCTGCTCGAAGCTGAAGTCGTCTCGGCTGACCGCCCCGATCGGGCGTTTGCTGAGCAGGAAGCGGCGGTTGGTCTGGGCAGTCATGGCGGGGTCTCTGGAATGAAGGGCAAAGTCTGTTGATAGACCCTCACAGGCGATCCGGCAAGTTGCGCAGGCGTTGCGAATGCCGGGCGATCCATGGCCGTGATCCTTCGCTTGCAGACAATCACCCGCAGCGATACCCCCTCAACCGGCGTCCTGATGATGCTGCCAATCGGTGGTGCGCGCTGACTAGACTCCTGGCCACAGACCACATTTTGTTCAGGAGCTAGCGATGAGCATGACGTTTTCCGGCCAGGTTGCCCTGGTCACCGGTGGTGCGGCAGGGATCGGCCGGGCCACGGCCCTGGCATTCGCCGCCGAGGGGTTGAAGGTGGTGGTAGCCGACCTGGACAGCGCCGGCGGCGAGGCGACGGTCGAGCAGATCCGTGCCGCCGGAGGCGAGGCCCTGTTCGTGGCCTGCAACGTTACCCGTGAGGTCGAGGTGCAGCAGTTGTTGGCGCAGACGCTGGAGGCCTACGGTCGCCTGGACTATGCCTTCAACAACGCCGGCATCGAAATCGAGCAGGGACGTCTGGCCGAAGGCAGCGAAGCCGAGTTCGACGCGATCATGGGTGTCAACGTCAAGGGTGTCTGGCTGTGCATGAAGCACCAATTGCCCCTGTTGCTGGCCCAGGGTGGTGGCGCCATTGTCAACACCGCTTCGGTCGCGGGCCTGGGCGCGGCACCGAAGATGAGCATCTACAGTGCATCCAAACATGCGGTAATCGGCCTGACCAAGTCGGCGGCCATCGAGTACGCCAAGAAGAAAATCCGCGTCAACGCGGTGTGCCCGGCAGTGATCGACACCGACATGTTCCGTCGCGCCTATGAGGCCGACCCGCGCAAGGCCGAGTTTGCCGCGGCCATGCACCCGGTCGGGCGGATCGGCAAGGTCGAGGAGATCGCCAGCGCGGTGCTCTACCTGTGCAGTGACGGTGCTGCCTTCACCACAGGTCAGGCGTTGGCAGTGGACGGTGGCGCCACGGCTATCTGAGTGCAGCCAGCTGGCTGCACGACAGGGTCTTGTGGCTGCGCCACAGGGCCAGGCCGACCAGCAGGCAGCCGATCAGCAGTGCCAGGCCGAACACCAGCAAGGCGGCACTGGCGCCGAGGCGGTCGACCAGCAGCCCGGTGAGGATTACCGGCAGGCTGAAGCCCAGGTAGGCGAGAAGGAAGAACCCTGCGCTGGCGCGGGTTTTTTCCTCGCCTGCCAGGCTGTTCACCGCTGACAGGCCACCCAGGTAGATAAAACCGTAACAGGCGCTGCTGGCGGCGATGCTGCCGAGCAGCACGGCGGCCAGCGCACCGGCGTCTGCCCCCCAGGCCAGCAGTGCATAGCTGCATGGCAACACCACCAGGCCGATTGCCGTTGCCCTGGCAGGGGCCAGCCGGCGTGCCAGGGGCTGGAACAACAGACCACAACTGATCACGCAAAAGGTCGAGAATCCGGACCAGTTGGCCAGTCCATGTTGCTTGAGGATGGACGGCAACAGGGCGATCACCAGCCCGACACAGGCCCAGGCCAGCAGGATCGCCAGGCCGTAGGCGAGGCTGCCGCTCGGATAGCAGGGCAAGCGCAGCAGCGGTGTCTTGCGCGGTGCGCGCTGATCCGGCAGGCGCCAGGCGGCGAGCAGGGCCAGGGCGGCGAGCAGCAGGTGCAGGTAGAAGCTGCCGGGGCGCAGCTCGGGGCCACTGAGCAGAAACACACTGGTCAGCGCCGCCCCCAGGCCAAAGCCCAGGGAGGTGCTGGCGGTGACCCAGGTGGCGGCACGCCGGTTATCGTTGCCGGGCATCAACTCACTCATGTAGGCAGTGCCGGTCGCCGAAGCCAGTGCGGTGCCGGCGCCGAGCATCAGGCGCGCCAGGCCCAGGGTTTTAAGGCCGGGTGCCAGCAACATGGTCAGGGTGGCGAGCATGGACAGCCCCAGGGCAACCAGGATCAGCGGACGTCGTCCAACCCGGTCGGCAAGGCCGCCGAGCAGCAGCAACACCGGCAGTACACCCAGTACGTAACCGGAAAAGGCAATCGCCGTTGCCCCTGCACCCTGTCCGGACAGTTCGGCATAGGCGGTGTACAACGGCGCCTGCAGGTTGACCGCAAAGGTGATCAGGCACAGGGCCACGGCGAGCAGGGCAGGGGAGCGCAGGGTAGGCATGGTTAACTCCTTGTCGATGGCGCGACTATCCCCTTCGCGCCTGTGCTGCCACAAGGCACACCCGTTGTGGATTTGTGGTTAACTGTTTGGACAAAAACAGCAAACACTTTGCCCATGAACCTTACCCTCGATCGCCAGTCTTCTACGCCGCTGGCGCAGCAACTGGCGGAGCAACTGCAGGCCTGGATCCGCCAGCGGCGCTTGCGCCCGGGCACGCGGTTGCCGTCGATCCGGCAACTGGCGCGGGAGCAGGGGGTCAGTCAGTCCTGTGTGATCGAAAGCTACGATCGCCTGGTGGCCGCCGGTTGGCTTGAGGCGCGCCATGGCGCCGGTTTTTTCGTGGCCGAACAGCGACTCAGCGAACCCGTGCTCGATCAGCCGCTACGCGACGAGGCCTTCGACGGTCGCTGGCAGCAGTTCAATGACGATAAGGCCGGGTTGCTCAACCTCTGCTGTGGCTGGGTGCCTGCCAGCTGGCGTGCCACCGAAGCGATTGCCCAGGCCGTACGGCAGGTCAGCCGAGGGCCGGTGGAGGACCTGATCGACTATTGTCCGCCCCTGGGCCTGGCCAGCTTGCGTAGCCAGTTGCACAAGCGCCTGGGACAGGTCGGCATCGAGGTGGCTGCTGAGCAGATCCTCACCACCCAGGGCGCCAGCCATGCCCTCGACCTGCTGGTGCGGGTCCTGCTCAAGCCCGGAGACAAGGTGCTGGTGGAAAGCCCGGGCTACTACAACCTGTACAACCTGTTGCGCCAGCACGGCATAGAAATGCTGGAGGTGCCGCGTACCGCCACAGGCCCCGACCTGCCGGTGCTGGAAGCGCTGCTGCAGCGCCACCGCCCGCGCTGCCTGTATATCAACAGCCTGTACCACAACCCCACGGGCAGCAGCCTGACGCCCAAGGTAGCTTATCGCTTGCTGGAGCTTGCCCGCGAGTACGACGTGCAGGTGATCGAAGACGATATCTATGCCGACTTCCAGGACGGTGCGGTCACGCGCCTGGTCAGCCTGGATGCCGAGCAGCGGGTGATCTACCTGGCCAGTCTGTCCAAGACCCTGAGCAGCTCGCTGCGAGTGGGCTACCTGGTGGCGCCCCCCGCGCTGATTACCCGTCTGGCCGAGTTGAAGATGGTCACCGGCCTGGGCACTTCACGCTTTACCGAGCAGGTGGTGGCGCAGATGCTGGCCAGCGGCACGTACCGCAAGAGCGTCTCACGCCTGCGCCTGCGTCTGGCCCAGCACATGGCCAAGGCACTGGGGCAACTGGAGGCTTGCGGCTGGCAGGTGTTTGCCGAGCCCTATGGCGGCATGTTCGTCTGGGCGCGTTGCCCGGGGCGGGATTTTGCCGCGCTCGACCGAGAGGCCCAGGCCTGTTCGGTGCTGCTGGCGCCGGGCAGCGCCTTTTATCCACAGGGCGATGCCAGCGACTGGCTGCGGATCAATGTCGCCTACGCCCAGGACCAGCGCGCCCAGGCCTTTTTCCAGCGCACAAGGCGACCTCCGCCGTCCTGAAAACGACTCGCTCGTAGCTTTTCGCCATTATTGCGGCGCCAACATCTTGTGCCGCGACCGCTGTCGTTGCCACTCTGCGGCTTTAAGTCTGCCGGTAGTGCGGCGCGACAGGGGGAGGTGCGATGAGCGCGGTCAAACGTGGTTTTTTTGCCAACCTGGGTATGGCGCGCAAGCTGGGCCTGGGCTTTGCCCTGGTCCTGCTGCTGACCGCCGTGGTGGCGTTCTGCGCCATTGCCGCGCTGCACAGCGTCGGCCAGCGTTTCGATGGCCTCAAGCAGATGACCGCGCTCAACACTGGCCTGCTCAAGGTGCGCTTACAGGAACAAGCCTTTGCCCTGCGCTCCGACCCCAAGGCGGTGGAAGCCTTGCATCAGGGGCTGGAGGCGCTGTTGGTGCAGGCCCGGGACCTGCCGCAATTGACCGGCAGCGGCGTCGAGCAGGCATTGAACGACTATCGCCAGACCTTCGATGAGTTCGTCGCATTGACCCAGTCCAAGGAGCTGGCGCTGGACATGGCCAGCTGGTCGGTCTCCAGCGTCGCCAACAACCTTGATGTGTTGCAGGCCGGGCTGGCCGATGACGGCACCTACACCCTCAAGGACAGTCAGGGCCTGCAAGGGGCCGAGTTCGTCGAGCAGTCTGGTCAGGTGGCCCAGGTCGCCCGCTTGATGCTCCAGGCCATGGACGAGGCGCGGGTTCGCCTGGAGCAGAATCGCAAGGGCAGCGAGGAAGCCCGTCAGGGTCGTATCGAACAGGCCGAGCAGGCTGGCGCACTGGTCGAGCAACTCAAGGCCGGGGTCAGCGATGCCGGTTACCAGACCGTGCTCAATGAAGTCAGCGGCCATATCGGCAGCTTCAGCGAAAAGCTCAAGGAGTACACCGATCTGCTCGGGCGCGAGCAGCAACTCAAGCAGTTGTTGCAGCAACGGGCCGAGCAGGTGACCGCCCAGGTCGACCAGGCCAGCCTCGCGCAAGAGCAGGCCATGCAGGATGAACTCAAGGGCAATGCCCTGTCGATTCTGCTGGCCTCACTGCTGGCGCTGTTCGTTGGTGTGGTGGCGGCCTGGCTGATCACCCGCGCGGTGGTCGGGCCGCTGCGACAGGTGATCGGGCGCGCCGAGCAGATCGCTGCCGGTGATCTGAGTGGCACCATCAGCGTCGATCGCCGGGATGAAATCGGTCAGTTGATGCAGGCCATGCAGCAGATGGGTGCGGGACTGAGCAGCATTGTCAGTGGCTTGCAGCAGGGTATCGAGCAGTTGGCCAGCAATGCCCAGTCGCTTTCGGCGGTGACCGAGCAGGCCAATCGAGAAGTCGGCAGCCAGAAGGAGGAAACCGAACAGGTGGCCACCGCGATGCAGCAGATGACCGCCACGGTTCATGATGTCGCGCGCAATGCCGAAGAGGCGGCACTGGCCGCCCAGGCGGCGGATGACAAGGTTGGCAGCGGCCAGCAGGTGGTGCGCCAGGGCATGCAGCGGATCGAACAACTGGCCCGTTCGGCCGAGTCGGCCAGCCAGGGTATCGAAAGCCTCAGCGCCGAAATCCAGACCATCGCGACGGTATTGGAGGTGATCAAGAGCGTGGCGGAACAGACCAACCTGCTGGCCCTCAATGCCGCCATCGAAGCGGCCCGGGCCGGCGAGCAAGGGCGCGGATTTGCCGTGGTGGCCGATGAGGTGCGGGCCCTGGCCCGACGCACCCAGCAGTCCACCGAGGAGATCGAGCGCCTGGTCGGCCGCTTGCGTGGCAGCGCCCAGGCCTCGGTGGCGCAGATCCAGGGCAGTAGCGAACTGGTCAAACTGGCGGTGGCTGATGCCCTGCACACTGAGAGTGCCTTGGGCAGCATTGCGGCAGCGGTGTCGCTGATCCAGCAGATGAACCAGCAGATTGCCGCTGCGGCAGAAGAACAGAGCTCGGTGGCCGAGGAGATCAGCCGTAGCGTCACCCAGATTCGCAGCAGCGCCGATCAGTCGGCGGTGGCGATGCAGGGCAATGCACGGTCCAGCATCGAGTTGGCACAACTGGGCAGCGACCTGAAGGGCATGGTCGGCCATTTCAGGCTGTGATGAGCAAGTGTGCAGCCATCGCAGGCTCCCACAGGAAAAAGGCTATGGCCTGTAGGAGCGGGCTTGCCCCGCGATGCGATGTAACTGACCGATT